>JBILDL010000481.1:0-2594 GCA_044352635.1 Saprospiraceae bacterium
CCAGATGTAATGTGGCGCGTAAATCTTTTTTGAATTATAACAGCAGTGATGGTCTGCAAAATCTGGAATTCAACTATAATGCCGGATTAATGGAGTCAAATACAGGAGGCTTACTTTTTGGTGGTAAAAATGGATTCACCTGGTTTCAACCTTCCAATTTAAAAACCAATAAGTATATACCTAAAGTTGCCCTTACCAGGTTGATTGTGAATAACCGAGAGGTAAAAGTTGGAGCTAAGGATGGAATCCTGTCCAAAGCATTAAATCAAATGGATTTAATTACATTTAAACGTAATCAGGCCAATTTTACGCTACAATTTTCAGCGCTTGATTATTTGAATCCCCAGAAAAATCACTATGCCTTCAAATTGGAAGGACTGGACAAATCATGGCAATACATAGTTGGTAGTCATGAAGTTACCTATACGCTGCAAAAGCCAGGCAGCTATTTGTTTCGATTAAAGGGAGGGAATAATGACGGTATTTGGAACCCCAAAGAAAAAGTGATTACCATCAAGGTATTACCGTCGCCGTGGCTTAGCTTACCTGCCTACCTGGTTTATTTCTCGTTGTTCGCTATCGCTTTATTTATTGGATACAGGTTCATAGTGTTGAACCATACCTTAGCATTGGAACAATTGGAAAAAGGAAAGCAATCTGAAATGCATCAGATGAAACTTAGGTTTTTCACAAATATTACCCATGAATTAAGAACGCCCTTGTCACTGATTTTGGGGCCATTAGAAGAATTACTTGATAGCAATAAAGAAAATAAAAAGAATTTTGGTCCTTTAAAAACAGCGCATAGGAATGCAGTGCGATTATTAAACCTGGTAAATCAGTTATTGACTTTCAGGAAGCTCGAAAGGGATCATGAAGAGATGAATATAGAAGAAACGGATATTATTTCCTTTTTAAGAGATATTTCTGATTCATTCAAAGATGAGATGAGGTTACATCATATAGATTTTAAGATGACGTATGATTTTTCGCCATTTCCCGTTTTCATGGACAGGGATAAAATGGAAAAAGTATTTTATAATCTGCTTTCCAATGCCTTTAAGTTTACACCCGAGGGGGGAAGCATTTCTATTGTTATAGCTAAAATAGAGAATTCAGTAAGTTGTACATTCAGAGATAGCGGTATTGGGATAGAGCCTGAATTTCAGAACGAAATTTTCAGGAGGTTTTATGAAAAGGATAATAATCATCCTTCGCTGCGCGTCCAAAATGAAGGCACAGGTATTGGTTTGGCGCTTTCATTACAAATGGTGAAGCTTCATAAAGGGGATATAAAGGTGGAAAGTGAACCTAATAAGGGGGCCTCTTTTGAAGTTACCTTTCCAATAAATTTGAACCAGGCAGATCAAGAGATAAGTATAAAGCAGCATGGGACAGACACCAGAAAGGTGGAAGAAACGAATGAAGTGAAACAATCCCCAACCTGGGAAGATTGGTCAGAAGTTCAGGTTGAATCTGATTCTTTACTAAATACCCAGTCCTTTCATTTTTTACTTATTGATGATAATGAGGAAATTATAGATTATTTGAGCACCATTTTTCCTCCAACCATTTTTTTATCGCGCGCAAATGATGGAAAAACTGGATTTGAAAAAGCTTTATTATTACAACCGGATCTAATCATCAGTGATGTAATGATGCCTGGCATGGACGGTTTTCAGCTAAGCTACCAATTAAGAGCCAATTTTGAAACCAGCCACATACCCATTATTCTTCTTACAGCACAATCTGATTTTTCCTTTAAAATAGAGGGATTAAAAACGGGTGCCGACGAATACTTGACTAAACCCTTTCACCCTAAAGAGTTAATTATCCGTGTAGAAAATATTTTAAAAAACAGAGGTTACAGTCGTCAAAAATTTAAAGAAAAAGATCATTTAGAACCTTCGGAAATTACTTTCACTTCAGCTGATGAAATATTGATTCAAAATGCCATAGCGTTGGTTGAAAAAAACATGGATTTTCCTGAATATGCTGTCGATCAGTTCGCACAAGATCTAGCGGTTAGTCGTCCTTCCCTTTTTAATAAAATGAGAGCCTTAACCGGAGAGACACCAAAAAATTTCATTAAGATTATCCGGTTAAAAAGAGCTGCCCAATTGTTGAAAACGGGAAAACTTTCCGTTAGTGAGGTATGCTACATGACAGGATTTAGAGATCCAAAATATTTCAATAAGTGTTTTCAAAAGCAGTACAATCAAAGCCCCTCGGAATACAAGGCAAATTTCCAATAAAACTTTTTTACCCTGTATTGTAGATTTTCCTTTCCATAATATTGCTTAAATAGCATGTTCAAAGCTATTTAATTCTTAAAAATGATAACTATAATAAAGTTTCTGTTTCTTTTTGTACCTACCTTACTTTTAGGTCAAACGTATTATTCAAATATTATCTATCCAGATTCCTCTGGACAATTGATGTATCATGCGGATAAGGAAAACAATTATATCCCAAATTTCAGCCATGCTGGTTATAGAGGTGGCGGAGTTCCACTGCCTGAGGTAAGTATTAAAAAAACAATACAACCTATTTCAGGGGATAATACCCAGCATATTCAAAAAGCATTGGATGAA
>JBILDL010000050.1:0-8923 GCA_044352635.1 Saprospiraceae bacterium
ACTGCCATAAAACTGGGCACTCCAAACTTCAGTATTTCTGACCTTTTTAAGGGTAAAAGAACCCTGCCATAATTTAGTAAAGTCAAGATTTTTATTTTGATCATACCCTGTACCTATATAGACCTGGACAGGTTGTAATTGGCTGCTTTTCCCTAAGGTAAAACTCATGGATGTTTGTTTGGATAACTTTCTGGTAAGTTCCAAGCGAGGTTCAGCGGAGAAGCTATTATTAAAGGTAAAGTACAGAGAATGAAAACCTAAGGTACTCTGCCATTTTCCTTTTTGATATTGGAATCCGATATATGGCGCTACTTGAAGGCCAGACATAACGCCGTCATTTGAAAAAGCAGCCTCTGTGAGCGTTCTTATTTGCTTATTAAAAGTAAGATTCAGTCCAGCAAGAAAATCTATATTGCCGTTTAAGGTTTTAGTAAATCTGGTATCACCGCTTAATTTTTCGGGTTGCCAAAAATCATAGGAAGAAGAAAAAATGGCATGATTAGTTACCAATGGATTGGCTTCTCTCAAAAATTGTCCAGAGGAATAGATCCAGGTAGAAGATAGCGCACCATTAAGATATCGCGCGCCAAAAATGCGATTTGAGGAGGTGAAATCTATGGAAAAAGGATCTTTTTCACTTGTCCAGGAGGTACTGTCTGCACTTCCTGAAAACCGGTTACTACTACTTCCTAAAATACCAAATAACTGTAAGGAGCCCTTTTTAAGAGGCAGAGAAAGATTCATAGACAGGTCTTGAAACTCAATAGCTTCATCTCCCAGCTCTAAGCCCATTCTTTGTAAAAGTCCGATGGTTGAATATCGGTAATTGACTAAATAGCTGGCACCTGAACCCGCTTTCCCGAGAGGTCCTTCTGTGGCCAGGTCTATGCCAATCAAACCAGCCTGAATGGTATATTCTCTATTTTCGGTGTTACCGGATCTTAAACTCATATCTAAGGTTCCACTTCCGGCATTTCCATAAGAAACAGGAGGCAGACCGGAATAAAAGGCGGTATTGTCAAGTAACTGCATACTAATCATACTCACTCCACCTGCGTTACCTGTTACCCTGTCAGAGAAAGTTCCTGCGTTAGCGGTATGATTAGGATTTATTATTTCTGCGCCCCATAATCTCCAATTTACGCCATTAGGAGAAAAATTTCGAATGATTAAGCCATTTGCCTGGTCATTATCATTAGTTACTCCGGGCATAGCTGAGGCTAATCGTGCAGGGTCATAAAATGTAGCAGGGTATCTTAAGGTCATTTCCTGAGAAAGCAGATTTAACTGTCCAATGCTTTGTCGAGGTAAAGATTCGCCATTCAGGACGATTTCAGGAAGGTCGGTATGTAATTCTTCTAAAATAATGTCTAAAACAGTTTCTTTTCCTGATTCAATCCATAAATCGGGGGATACCCAGGTTGAGTAACCTGTAAGAAAACAAGACAAGTAATGTCTGCCAGCTTGAATATTACCCATTCTAAAGCGTCCGGCTGAATCGGTGGTTACCCCTTTTGTACCGTTATCAAGCACCAGATAAGTTCCGGCCAGAGGTTTCCCGCTCCATTTATCTTTTACTGTCCCTCGAATCATTTGATTCGTCTGGGCAGTCATTTGTTGTACTGAGAAAAAAGCCAAAAGCATCAAAATGATGCTTTTGGAAATTGAATATATCATATTATTTTTTTAATCAACTCTTATTGGATACCCAATAATTTTTTATTTAGCGCTTCATCGCTTGCCCCACCAGCAAAATCGTCAAAGGCTCTTTCTGTAACCTGAATGATATGGTCTTCAATAAACATAGCACCTTCGGTTGCGCCTTGCTCTGATGATTTAATACAGCATTCCCACTCCAGAACAGCCCAACCGTCATAGCCATATTGGCTCAAGCGGCTAAAAATACCACTGAAATCGACCTGTCCATCTCCCAGAGAACGGAATCTGCCAGCACGATTTACCCAGGATTGGTAACCACCGTAAACGCCTTGTTTTCCTGTTGGATTGAATTCTGCGTCTTTTACGTGGAAAGCATAGATGCGATCATGGTATAAGTCAATAAATTGAAGGTAATCAAGACACTGAAGGATAAAATGACTGGGATCGTAGTTAATTCCCGCCCTGGTGTGCCCCCCAACTTGTTCAAGGAACATTTCAAAGGAAGAACCATCATATAAATCTTCCCCGGGATGAAGTTCATAACCGACATTTACGCCACACTCATCGAAAACATCTAAGATGGGTTTCCAGCGACGTCCAAGTTCTTTAAAGGCAGTTTCAACTAATCCATCGGGACGTTGCGGCCAGGGATAAAGGAAAGGCCAGGCTAAGGCACCACTAAAGGTAACATGTGAGGTTAAGCCTAAATGTTGGCTTGCTTTTGCCGCATGTTTTAACTGTTCTACGGCCCATTGTTGGCGTGCTACAGGATTTCCCTGAACGGCAGCAGGGGCAAAATTATCATATTGCGTGTCATAGGTAGGGTGTGAAGCTACCAGTTGACCTTGTAAGTGCGTAGAAAGCTCTGTGATTTGCAGACCATGATCGGCTATTTTTCCTTTTAGGTCATCACAATAGGTTTTACTGGATGCCGCTTTTTCCAAATCTATCAACCGACCATCCCAGGTAGGTATCTGAATGCCTAAGTAGCCCTTATCAGCAGCCCATTCACAAATACCATCCAACGTGTTAAATGGAGCATCATTGCCCATGAACTGAGCTAAGAATACGGCAGGTCCTTTTATAGTGCGCATAAAAAATAGTGTTTTTAATGGTGAAATTATTTCCGAAATTACATCATTTTAATAAAAGATTTGACCTATAAGTTGGTTTTTATCTTAAAAAGAAGCATTTTCCACAAAAATATTTGGCTTATGTTACGAATGGCTTTATTATCAATATCTCTGTTGCTTTTATGTTTTGATTTGTCAGGTCAGCGTCCGGCACCTGCTCCGAAAAGTATGGAAATCAGGGAAGTTGTTTCAGGCGATAATAATTCTTTCTTTACTTTCTCGAGTAATCATCCGGAAAAACCAGATAAGGCAGAAATATCCCTGTTTAATTTTAAGCAGGAAATGCTGGCCAGCAAAGAAATTACTTTTGAAAGAAGCCCTTTATTGGCCCAATTTGAGGCTATTTTCTGTTGGGATAACAAAATTAATGTGTTATCCTCTCTTTATTATCCGGGACCAAAAAGAAACCATCTTTTATTATATCAATATGATGTCAATGATTTGTCTGAGGTGGGTTCCGATATTATTTCAGAAGCTTATACGCCAGAATTATACAGGGTACCTTTTGGCTATAGTTTGTCACCCGATAAAAAATACCTTGCCCTGTATGCTTGGACATATACCCTTCCAAAAGACCCTGCAAGATTAAAAATTAATGTTTACACAGCAGGAATGACGCCAGTATGGTCAGGGGAATATCAACTGCCCATTATCAATGAAGGACTTTTTTTATATGATTGTAAGATAAATAATAACGGCGAGTTGTATATGCTGGCAGAAAATTATCTGGGTAAACCAGGCCCGCAGATTGATGAAAGAAAAATTCAGTACCTGGCATTGGCTTTTAAACAAGACTTAAAAGAGCCTCTTGCTTATTATCTCAATAACCCATTAGATAAATTAACTGGCGTTAAATGGGATTTGGCAGAGAATGGTGAGTTGATCGCCGCTGCATTTTTTACTGAAAAAGGAAAGATTTTACCAGCTGGATATATTACCTATCAGGTGCAAAGTCCGGGTGCCGAACCTAAAATAGATCGCTTTTATTTAAGTGAATCTTCTTATCAGGCAGCTTACCCATTTTCTACTCCCGAACCAAAAAACAATGCGAATAGACGTCGATTTGATCAATTTCTTTTTCAACAGATTGAAAAAGATTCAGTTGGAAATTTACTGCTGGTCGCTGAACAAAATATTTTTGATCCTATCAATGGTCTTTTAGAGTATAACGATATACTTGTTATTCGTCACGATAATCTTGATAAACCTGTGTGGATGAAAAGAATTCCTAAAAGGCAGCAGGGCTATAGTTATATACCTAAGTTAACTTACGGATATCAATCCTTTTTCTATAAAGATAATCTTTTCTTCCTGTTTAATGATGCACTGAATAACCAAAAAGGTGCGGGTAACCAACCTGAAAGAGATTTATATGAAGGAGGAAATGAGGCGGTACCTATCTATGTATTAGATGCTAACGGCAAATTAAATAGGTTTGACGCCACACCTTTACTTAAAAATGCAGGGATTGGTGCCATCGTCCCAGAGAAAATATGGCAAGTGAGAAAAAATTACCTTCTCGTAGGATGTGTTCCCCTTGAAGTTGAAACACCCGGCATACGCTTAGTAGGCATAGATTTAGGGGCGGTTATAAGATCAATGCAGTAATTACATTTTTAATACCCATCCCTCAGGATCAACCATCGGTGCTTCTTTTCCATCGAAAGGGATACTTATTCCTTTTGATGGAATTTCAATGCGCTTCCATTCTTTCCCTGTCTTTATACTTACAGGCATAGGAAATGGCAGTTGATCTGGTGTTTTCCATTTTAAGAACAGCACATTATTTTCAATGGTTTTTTCTAATACGGGTAGAGCTGCCTGCCTAACATAAATATCAAAAAACCAGGTTAAATTTAATCCCGATTCTTCTTCACATATTTTTATAAAGTCTGAGGTTTGAACAAATCGACAGGCAGAGCCATCGGATGTTGCTTCCATTTCAGCATTAGGGTAGGCCATTTTGCGCAGTACTTTAAAAAATGTTTTATCTCCCAATAAGTATCTTAGGGTGTGTAATGTCCAGGCACCCTTATTATAAATAGGGGCTCTATAAATTTCTTTGGCAGTCTTAACTTCATTTGGTGCAATAGGTAAAACATTGGTAAATCGACGCATACCATGAATATACTCAAGATAAGCCTCTTTACCTAATCGATCTTCCTGATAAAGTGCTTGCATATAGGAACAAAAGCCCTCGTGAATCCACATATCTTTCCAATCGGCATTGGTCACTAAATTTCCCCACCATTCGTGACCCAGTTCATGATGATGTAAAGCGTCAAAACCCCAATCTTTACCTCCTGTCATGGAACCATTATTAAATTTAGCACCATAAGCGATGATGGTTTGGTGTTCCATGCCTAAATGAGGTGTTTGAGCAACCCCATATTTATCTCTGCGAAACGGATAAGGGCCCAGATATTTTTCATAAAATTGAACATGAGCAATTATTTCGGGAAATAGTTTTTTTGCTTTTTCAACATCTTCGGGTAAGGCATAAAATACCACCGGAAACTCGTCACCGGCGACACTTCGCATTTTTCCATCAATCACCATATAAGGCGCAATATTTAGCGCCACATTATACACATTAATAGGTGTGGAAACAAACCAATGGTAGGTAGACGTTGAATCTGAATGCTTTTCAATGGAGCTTAATTTACCATTGGATGCAACAACCAATGGATTTGGAACTCGTATATTGATTGACATAGAATCAGGTTCATCGGAAACATGGTCTTTTACCGGCCACCAAAGATCAGCGCCGTTAGTTTGACAAGAGGTAGCTATCCAATGGGCACCCGACGGTGTTCTGGCAAAAGTGAAGCCGCCTTCCCAAGGAGGATTTGGTGCTATTCGCGGTTTTCCTCCATACCATACCTCTAATTTTATGTTTTCTCCCGGTTGAAAAGTATGTGTTAAAGAAATGACAATTTTTCCATTAATATGGCTGAATGGCACATTTTGAAATGACTTGGAGGAGGTTATTTGCCTAACCATTTCCACTTTCAACAGACTATCTAAATCTAAAACAAATTCGCTTAATGGTTGAACTATAGTAGCTTCAACCATTAATTTTCCCGAAATATGTTTTTCGTCGGGGTTAATCTGCAGGCTTAAATCGTAAAACTTTACATCGACACTTGCCTGAGCACCAGATAATTTTCCCCCTGAATCTAAAATGTCAGTTTGTCCAATTACATAAGTTATTGATAATAGACAAGAAAGCGAAAAAGAAAGCAAAAATGTTTGTGTATTTACCATTTTAATCAAATTATGTATTAAATGTAAGGAAAAAATTATACATTTGTGAAAATCTACTAATCCTATGGGATTTTATAAGTATTATCGACACAGCATGGAGAACTGGAATAAAACCTTTCCCTCATTAAGCCATGAGGAAAGACTGGTTGCTTTATATGAAATATTTTCACCTCAGGAAATTTTGGTAACTTCCTCATTTGGTGCTTCTTCTGCCCTTTTACTCCATTTAATTGCTGAAATATGTCCAACCCAGCCCATTCATTTTCTGGATACTACTTATCATTTTGATGAAACGTTAATGTTTAGAGATCAATTAATTGAAAGATATAAATTAAATGTAGTCAATATATTGCCTGACAGTAGTAGTAACGCATTAACCAAAGAAGAGCAATGGTGGTTTACCAAACCTGATGCATGTTGTGCGGTAAATAAGGTTAAACCTTTAGCTTCATTGAAAAGTAAATACAAAGTATGGATATCCGGAATTATGGGATTTCAAACGCCCCAAAGGTCTAATATGAATATTTTCGATGAGCAGAATGGCCTTTTCAAGTTTAATCCTTTTATTGATCTTACGGAAGGTGAATATTTATATTGGTCATCCTTATATAAACTTCCTGAACATCCCTTAACGGCAATGGGATTTGAATCAATAGGCTGTATGCCTTGTACCTCCAGGGGACAGGGAAGGGATGGCCGGTGGGCAGGAAAAGGTAAAGTAGAATGTGGTATTCATTTATAATATGGTAGTATTTAATTAAAATCTTATTTTGATTTACATTAAAAATTTATACCTTTGAAAAAATTTTATTTCTCGATTTAAGTTTGTGAACATTTTTATACAGGCTACTCTCCTCTCGATTTAATGCATTCGTCATTTTAGTGTATCACAAGCATACACCTTGTTATTATTTTAGTCTTGTAAAAATATTCCAATTCAACATTTTATTTAATTTTTTAAAAATATTAGAAATGAATTCACCAAAGTATTTATTTACCCTATTATTTCTTTTTTTATCGATTTATGGATTTTCGACTGATTCTTTGAAAATTACTGACATAGAAAAAAATGACTACGAGGTAGTTGTCATTGGAAAACAGGTATGGATGCAGGAAAATCTGAGGACAAGTACATACAGAAATGGGGATACTATTTTACATGCCCCAAAAAACACCGATTGGAGTGGTTTGCAAAATGGGGCCTGGTGTATGGCAGAAAATAGTAATTCACAGTGTGAGATATATGGTAAGTTATATAATTACTATGCCGTTTCAGACCCAAGAGGCTTGTGTCCTAAAGGTTGGAAAGTACCTTCATTAGAAGATTTTAATGTTTTAGCTCAATTTTTAGGTGGCGAAGCCGTGGCTGGTGGAAAGTTAAAGGACGTTGGAACTACTTGCTGGCAAACGCCTAATTTGGGGGCCACCAATGAAAGTGGTTTCTCTGGTTTACCTGGAGGGCAACGTTCCGCCATTGGGAAATTCGCGAATATTGGGAACACTGGTACCTGGTGGACAAATACAAAAAATCAAAATAATACGGCATGGAGTATTTCTCTCTTCGCTTATACTGGAGGTAATGCGCTGTATAAATACTATAATGAATTCAATAATGGATTATCAGTCCGATGTATCAAAGATTAAATCATCTTCCAATGACCAATTTGTCTGTCATCACTTGCGGAAACGAGCGATTGCTGAGAGTCAAACCAAAGAAGCTTATTGACTGAATTTTGGTGCCCCTCATTTTTAGTTCCATTTATAGAAAGGAGAAGTTTAAAATTCAGGGCATCCCATACTCGAATCGATTTATCACGGGAGGCTGTAAACAATAAATTTCCGTTGGCATTTAATGTCAGATGATTAATAGTAAATCGGTGAGCAGGTACAACATGAATCAGTTCTCCATTTTTTCTATGCCATACTTTTAAAAGTGCATCTCTCCCTCCACTTATTATTCGTTCATTATCGGGGTGGAATACTAAAGAAAAAACAGAAGGCAAATGGCAGGCTGACCAACCAAATGTTACCATAAAAGAAGTTCTGTCTAAAAAATAAATAGCACCGTCTGAGCAGCCCAAAGCAAATTCATCTTCCTTTTTATTATAGGCAACAGAGCGAATGGCTTTAAAGCTAATACGAATACTCTCTAAAGGAGTTTGGTGGTCGATGGACCATTTAGTAAAAACCCCATCCCCTCCAGCGGTAAACAGATGGTCTCCAAGGTATAATATTGAAAAAACACCTTTTTTATGATGGGCAAAGGCTTTAGGGATTATTTTAGGATTATTCAGGTCAAGCCAATAAATAACACCATTCAGATCGCCTGCAACACATACATTAACCGCCGGGATATAGCAGATGGAAAGAATTTGACCGGGTATTGTGGCCAGATTAATCCCTAATGCCGGGTTGTCTAATGACCATTTTACCAACCAGCCGTCACTTCCTCCTGAAAGGAATGACGTTGTGTTTTCCATTTGATGCAGGGTATAAATAGCTCCCTGATGACCATTAAAGAAAGGATAACTTTTAAAATGCATTTAAAAAAATTATATTTAAAGTTTAATATTAGGAATTTAATAGGAATATTGGCCTAATAGTTCTAAAAATAGGTGATTATGCCATTGATTTTTAAAGAAAACCTCCTCGAAAATGATATTTGGGGAATATGGGAGATAAAGGAAGAGGAAGATTGGTTTTTTAATCAATGGCAATTTTCGCCTGAGGAGAATCTTCATTTTAATAAATTAAAAGGGCGTAAAAGATTGGAATATGTGAGTGCCAGGCATTTGGTACATCTTTTAACTGGCCTCGATCACAGGATGCCAATACATACAGATCTTGCAGGTAAACCTGTTTTC
>JBILDL010000482.1:0-2588 GCA_044352635.1 Saprospiraceae bacterium
TGAAACTTGTCTCAGTTCCCTCTCAAAAAAATCTGTAATAATAAATTTATATAAAAATTTTGAGCCATTGCTTACCCAATAATTATTTTGCCGGTCTTTGAAAGACATCCCTACATTTTCTGTGCCTGTTTTCGCGAGATATTTATTCCAGTTGAAATCATGGTTTTGGCTATATTGAATCTTAACTTTTGATTTGATTAAGGTATTCATGGAAGTAAATTTTCCATTCTGGAGAAATATTTCATCATCAGCAGAAATCTTAATACTCGTCTCTTCTAATTTTTCATTTTTAAATTCAAATACTTTATCAACCAATTGAATAAAAATTTCCCCCTTATCATTTTGTACCATGCTACGAATAGGCGTTCCAAAATCTTTGATTCCAACCAGAAGGGTATCAGAGGCAGATAAACGCAGGAATAGGTTCAAAAATAACCCGGTTAATATAATTCTTACATTCATAGCGATTTTACAAAATTTTGTTTCACATACAAATATAGGCATTAAGCCACTCTTTTCACTCCTAATACCCTTTTTAAGCAATATAAAGACCACAGTAAATTTTGTAAAACCAGGCTTAGATTTAAACAGCTGCGAGGTTTAATTGAATTCAAAACTGTTTAATAAAATATAGATATTCAATACTTTTCCTTAGCTTATACATTGGAAGCCTATTCATTAATTCTTTGACCTTGTCTTCGTCCATATCATTAAAAATCAAAACAGCACCATTCCTGTTTTTCTCAAAAAGAGATGAAGTAGCATTCCTTCTTCTTTCCATTTCATCATATTTGATTTATTGAACTTTAGGGTAATTGTCAAAATATAAATAATTATAAAAAAGCGCAGCTGGAATTAAAAAGTATTGTTAAAAGGGAAGTTTTTCCTACGGTTCCCCCTACCGTCGAATTATACTTTAACAAAACAGGAGAAATTATTACCCAGTATTGTTTCATTAGACCTTTGGGAGAAAGCGTTTACTTCTTGATTTCCATAACTTTAGCAACTAAAAAAAAGGGTTACACAAATTAGGCTTTCCTCACAAATTCTGATTTTAATGCCATCGCTCCAAATTCGTCGATTTTACAGTCTATATCATGATCACTTTCAAAATTGAGTCTGATGTTTTTAACCTTAGTACCTGCTTTGATTGGTTTTGGAGAACCCTTTACCGGTAGATTTTTAATGACAATGACTGAATCCCCATTTTTAAGTTCATTCCCATTGGAATCAACAATTTTACGTATTTCTGCCTCCGCAGATTCATTTGGATTCCACTCATATCCACAATCAGGACATGTAAACATTTCATCTCCTGAGGAATAGGCATATTGCGATTCACATTTTGGACAAGCTTTCATTTTGCGATGGTTTAGACACTTAAAAACGAATATGGTAAAACATCATTCCGTTTATAATAAATATTTATAAAAAAGGTAAATCTAAATATTATTTCCGGATAAAATCTTCTTAAAATGGTTAACCCATTTCTTATTAAATCTGATCCTTGTTCGTATATTTACGAATAATATAAAACTCAAAAAATGACAAAGTCAGCCTATTTTACCGAAGAACAAGAGCAAACGGCACGATTCGCCAAAGCTATGGGTCATCCCGTTCGAATTGCAATATTGCAACGGCTAAATACTCAAATTTGTTGCTACCATGGAGATATGGCAGAAGAATTACCCATAGCAAAATCCACGCTTTCCCAACACCTGAATGAACTTAAAGACGCGGGACTTATAAAAGGCGAAATTACACCGCCTACCGTAAAATACTGTATCAACATACAAAACTGGAATAAAGCTAAAAGCCTGTTTGGTAACATTTTTGATGAGGTGGCATTAAAAGAAAACTGTAAATAGCAGTATTTTTAAATAATTATTATTCGCAAATATACGAATAACAATTATTGTTCGTATATTTGCGAACAATATTCAATGTATCAATATGAAAAGGCTGAAACTGAGGAATATAAAAGTATTTACTTTTTAATGGCTTAAAATAATTACCATGGAAAATTTCGACAGAAAAAAGCATTGGGAAAATATTTACCAAACCAAACAATTAGAGGAAGTAAGTTGGTTTCAACCTAACCCTCTAACTTCCTTGGATTTTCTCAAACAATTTAATATTCCTAAAACAGCAAAAATTATCGATGTCGGTGGCGGAGATAGTTTTTTAGTTGATCATTTACTGGATTTAGGGTATAAGGATATTACCATTCTTGATATATCAGCAGTGGCTTTAAACAAAGCAAAAAAGCGATTGGGGGAACGAGGAGCAACAGTCAAGTGGATCATTGCAGATGCTGCAACTTTTAAACCAACTGATAAATATGATTTTTGGCATGATAGAGCAGCTTTCCATTTTTTAACCCAAGATCAAGAAATTGAAAATTATATGGAAAGTATTAAAAACGGCATTTCCTCAACTGGAATTCTGGTTATCGGTACATTTTCAGAGCAAGGCCCAACAAAGTGCAGCGGGATTGAAATCAAACAATACACTGAAATTTCAATGTCTGAAAGGTTTGCCACATTTTTTAAAAAAATTAAATGTATCGTTGTGGATCACAAAACGCC
>JBILDL010000483.1:0-2574 GCA_044352635.1 Saprospiraceae bacterium
GCATTTGAGTAACGGCGCGCCTGACTATGCAGCGCAAAATTCTGGCGAATTAATCAATAGCTATTTTAAAAGTAATTTTGAACGATTTAACGATGGCAATATACCTCAAAATGAGGACGTTCAAAAGGAACTGATTCATGGTTATTATGCAGCGGTAAGTTATATGGACGCTCAGGTGGGCAAATTATTAGATGAACTGGAAAGGTCTGGTCTGGACAAAAACACCATCATTGTTCTTTGGGGCGATCATGGCTGGCATCTCGGTGACCATGGCCTTTGGTGCAAACACGATAACTATGAACAAGCTACACGTGCCCCATTAATTATTACCTCTCCAGGCTTCAAAGGAGGTCAAAAGGCACAAGGTTTGTCGGAATTTGTTGATATTTTTCCAACGTTAACCGATTTAGCAGGACTTACACAACCTGATGGCTTAGCGGGTAAAAGCTTGGTTCCCATGCTGAAAAACCCTAAAGCAGAGGTTAAAAGCTATGCTCAAAGCCAATATCCTCGTAAAGGGGATAAGATAATGGGGTACACCATACGAACAAAGCAATATCGTTATGTAGCTTGGTATGAAGAGAATTTTAGGAATAATAAGATTCTTGGTGATGTGAAACCTGTCGCTGTGGAACTTTATGATTATAAGAAAGATGCCCTGGAAAGGGATAATCTGGCAGAACGTCCGGAATACAAAGAGGTGTTGAAAAACCATGAAAGATGGATGAACGAATTTTTAACCACCCAAAAACATTCCTGGTAGGTCAAGGTTCCTTTTTTATTAAATGAATATTGCACCCACCTATAATTCATATCCCAGATGACTACAAAGTATAAAATTGTCTTTTTAACCCTGTTTTTGGGTTTGAATGCTATCTGCCAGGCACAAAAGGCGCCTTCAACCTTACTCCTCCATGGGGAAGTATTGTTAAAAAACAAAAAGGCCATTGCCAGCCGACATCCAGAAAAATTAATGGCTTTACATGAAGTTAAAGCAACGGCTGATCTGATTTTAAAAGAAGGGAAACTTTATTCTGTAATGAATAAAAAAAAGGTGCCTCCAAGTGGTGATAAACACGATTATATGAGTCAGGCTCCTTATTGGTGGGCCGATACTACCAAACCCGACGGATTGCCTTACATACGCAGGGATGGGGAGCGAAATCCAGAATATTATGATATCAGTGACTCCGAAGAAATGGATTATATCATCGATGATACAGAAATTTTGGCTCTTGCTTTTTATTTTACAAAAGATGAACGATATGCCGCTCATGCTGCCCGATTACTTAAAACCTGGTTTCTGGATCCTGAAACCTTTCAAAATCCCAATCTGAATTTTGGTCAGGGTATCCCTGGTATTAATACGGGCAGAGGTATTGGTATCATAGAAACACGTTCCTTTCCGAGGCTCATTGATGCCACAATCTTATTACAAGAATCTAAAAATTGGTCAAAAGAGAATCATCAATCCCTTAAAAAGTGGTTTGCAGCTTATTTATCGTGGCTTACCGAAAGCCCTTTGGGTAAAGATGAGGCCGATGAACACAATAATCATGGAACCTATTACGATGTGCAAATTTTGGCTTACGCGCTTTTTACTGATCAACCTGAATTGGCTAAAAAGCAAATTGAAGTGGTAAAATCCCGCATTCAAAGTCAAATGAAACCAGATGGCAGCCAACCTTTCGAACTGGAGCGAACGGTTTCTTGGGGATATACCAATATGAATCTTGCCGGATTTTTTAAAATTGCCAGGCTGGCTGAAAATGTGAAGGCTAATCTATGGGATTATGAAACGACCGATAGTAAAGGTATTCAGAAAAGTTTACAATGGCTGATTCCCTATTTGAAAAATGAAAAAGTATGGGAATTCAAACAGATAAAGGAAAAGGAATACGACGACACGCTCTGGCTCCTGAAAATGGCTTCTGTCAAATATGCCAATCCAGCGTATGAGGTTTTAGCCAAGAATATTTGCCAAAAAGATTGTCTGACCGATGTGGATATACTGACCTTCTGAGCTTTGAATAGGGTAGCTGTTTATTATGAAAATACTTGAATCTGGTTCGGTTTACAGTTAATTCATCTGAATTAGGAATATGCATATTCAGCGTAAAATCAACGTTTCATAATTAAAGCAAAGGGTTGGTAAATATAATTATTTATTTGTGAACCCCTAATTTTAAATCATAACGACATCTTTCACAATGATAAAGGTACTTCTTGTTCCCAAAGGTAATTACTTGAACCTAAAGAAGCGTTTAATCGAATTTGGTTATCTTGTTGAATAGTTATTAAATACTAATCAAATGAAGCTCAACAGAATCATTTTGCTCCATGGCTTTAATTCCGGGCCAGGTCAAAAAGCAGAGGAAATCAATGCGTATTTGAAAGAATATCATCTTGACGCTGATTATGAATTAATAGCCCCTCAGCTCAGTCAGGAACCTAAAGAGGCGATAGATGAAATAAACAGGCTAATAGAAGAACACCGCACTGGGACCATATTTGTCGTTGGAACCTCATTAGGAGGATTTTACACCAACTATTTCCGAGCAAAATTCAGGGATG
>JBILDL010000484.1:0-2566 GCA_044352635.1 Saprospiraceae bacterium
AAAGCAAAAACAAACTGCTTTGAATGCGAATGGAAATGCTAATGAGATAGTGTTTACCGTGTCAAACCAAGGTCTTTCGGAAGGCTATGAACTCAAAATCAGTCCAAATAAGATTCATGTAACAGGTAATGACGAGAAGGGTTTGTTTTATGGAATACAAAGCCTTATTCAATTCCTTCAGCACCAGCCTCTATCTAATGGAAGCATCAGCATACCTTGCCAAACCATAACGGATCAACCCCGATTTGGATACAGAGGCATTATGTTGGATGCTGGCCGATATTTTCAACCCATGTCTTACATAAAAGAATTGTTAGATATAATGGCGGCTTATAAATTCAACACTTTTCACTGGCATTTGACAGAAGATCAGGGATGGCGTGTAGAAATTGAAAAATACCCAAAATTAATGTCTAAAGCAGCCTGGCGATCAGAAACGGTCATAGGTCATCATAATCAAAAACCCCGCGTGTATGACGGTGAAAAACACGGTGGATATTATACCAAAGCAGATATCAAAGAAATCGTTGCTTATGCAGCAGAAAGAAATATAACCGTTATACCTGAAATTGAAATGCCAGGTCATGCTACGGCAGCCATTGCAGCCTATCCTGAACTTGGATGTACAGGTAAAGACCTCGAAGTACCCAGAGACTGGGGTGTAAAAGAAGATGTTTATTGTCCATCGGAGGCTACTTTTAAATTCCTGGAGGACGTGCTCACTGAAATAATCCCTTTGTTTCCAAGCCCGTATATTCACATTGGCGGAGATGAGTGTCCTAAAAAGCAATGGAAAGAAAGTGCTTTAGCTCAGTCCGTTATGAAACGGGAGGGGCTTAAAGATGAAGATGCATTGCAGAGTTATTTTATAAAACGCATGGAGGCCTTCCTAAAAACAAAAGGAAAAAAACTCATTGGCTGGGATGAAATACTCGAAGGTGGTCTCGCTCCTGACGCAACGGTTATGTCTTGGAGAGGCATCAAAGGAGGTATTGAAGCTGCCCATTTGGGTCATGACGTTATCATGAGTCCAAATACTTTTTGCTATTTTGACTATTATCAGTCTGATGCGCCGGGCGAACCCTTAGCTATTGGAGGTAAATTAACGGTAGAAAAGGTATATTCTTTTGATCCCATTCCCGATGAATTACCAGCTGAAACGCACAAACATATATTAGGAGGGCAAGGAAATATCTGGACAGAATATATTTCTACGCTACCAAAACTCCGATATATGGCCTACACCCGTATGCTTGCTCTTTCGGAAGTACTATGGACGCCTGTCGCAAAAAAAGAATTCTTACCCTTTGCCGTTCGCCTCAATAAACACATTGACTATTGGAAAACTAAAAATATTGATTTTGCCAATCATCTTTTTGAGATTAAACCTACTTTAACAAGCAGGGTAGAAGGCTTAGAAGTAACATTGACCCCATTGGTTCCCTGGGGAGAAATAAGATATACCCTCGATGGAACCATGCCAAAAAGCACCTCTGCGGTATATACTAATCCTTTGCTGCTAACTAAAAAAACGGTAGTAAAAACACAATCATTTGTTCAAAACCAACCTAAAGGAAATCCCATTTCAATAGATTTTTTACCTCATAAAGGATTACAAGCCAAAATATTATCAAAAACCACTCCTTCAAAAACATACAAGGGAGCGGGAGAAAGAGGGTTAATCAATGGGATATCGGGAAGTAAAGATCAGTTTAACGATGGCGAATGGCAGGGTATTACGCCAGGTGAACCGTTTAGTATGAAATTAAGCTGGACTGACAAACAAGCAATTAAAGGAATTCAATTCCATATCTATAACGACCCTGAATCGTGGATTTACTTACCATCGGAAGCCACAATTTATACCTCTAAGGACGGAAGCATTTTTTCCAAAGCCTGTGAAACCAAGATTACCGAAGACAAAGACACGAAGACTCTTGCTGTGGATATACCCTGCAAGATTACATCGCAGTTTATCGAAATAAAGATACCAGCCATGGGAACCATTCCTTTCGACAGACCAGGTGGGGGCAACCAGGCGTGGTTATTTTTAGATGAAATACGGGTCTATTAATTAACTGATAATAAAAACATTTTCATGAATTTATCTATGTTGGACTGGGGCATCATTTTTGCCTTTTTTGCCGTCACCTTATTCATTGGGCTTTACGCCTCCCGGGGCGCTGGAAAGAGTTACTCAGAATTTTTTCTTTCAGGAAGAGACATGTCCTGGTGGCTTTTAGGGGTTTCAATGGTAGCGACCACTTTTTCTGCAGATACCCCCAATCTGGTTACAGATTTAGTAAGAACCCATGGCGTAGCGGGCAACTGGTCCTGGTGGGCTTTTCTTCTAACGGGTATGCTTACCGTATTTGTGTATGCAAGATTGTGGAGAAGGTCGGGCGTTTTGACAGACTTAGAATTTTACGAACTTAGATACAGTGGAAAACCAGCTGCCTTCCTTCGTGGATTCAGAGCCATTTACCTCGGTGTTTTTTTCAATGTCATGATTATGGCCACTGTTTCCCTGGCAGCCATAAAAATTGGAGCCGTCATGCTCGATTTG
>JBILDL010000051.1:0-8850 GCA_044352635.1 Saprospiraceae bacterium
TTGCCCCATTCTTGTAAATGTTCCGAAATTGGTGATCTTATAGCCGCAAAAATATTGGCTATATAATTTTATCCTCCTTCTTACCATTTTCCAGTTGTTTGTTTTGAACGACTTTTCATCTTTTGCGTTTAAAGATTAAAATACCGTTTTATGGAAAACGATTCAAAGCAAGTTTGCCTGAATAACAAGGATATACATTTAGCAGATATTGCGAAAAAAGTTTTTGACAAAAAAAGGATTACACCGGAAGAAGGATTATATCTTTTTGAACATGCCTCTCTTGGTTACTTAGGTACCTTAGCCAATTTTATTCGGGAAGAGAAAAATGGGAAGAACACTTATTTTAATAGGAATTTTCATATTGAGCCTACCAATGTTTGTATTTATACCTGTACTTTTTGCTCCTATTCCCGATTAATAAAAGAGAGAAAGGATGGTTGGGAATATACCCTTGATGAAATGATGGATATTGTCCGCAAATATGATCAGGAACCAGTTACTGAGGTTCATATTGTGGGAGGGGTTCTGCCAAAATATGATGTTTCATTTTATGCTGAATTGTTTAAAACGATAAAAAAACATCGCCCTGAGTTACACATAAAGGCCTTAACTCCCGTCGAATATCATTATATTTTCAAGAAAGAAAAAATTAGCTACGAAGAAGGCATGGCACTCATGTTGGAGGCAGGTCTGGATTCTATGCCAGGTGGGGGTGCTGAAATTTTTCACCCCGAAATAAGAGACCAGATTGCTGGTGGTAAATGTTCTGGTGAAGAATGGCTGAGAATTCATGAAATTTGGCATGATTTGGGTAAAAAATCAAACGCCACCATGCTTTATGGACATATTGAATCCTATTTTCACAGAATAGATCATCTTGAAAAATTAAGGAATCTACAGGATAAGACGGGTGGATTTCAAACTTTTATTCCCCTGAAGTTTAGGAATAAGGATAATCAATTGTCCCACCTGAAAGAAGTTAGCGCGTTGGACGATCTTCGAAATTATGCGGTGAGTCGCATCTATCTCGATAACTTTGACCACATCAAGGCTTATTGGCCCATGATTGGTAGGAATATGGCTCAGTTATCTCTGTCGTTTGGTGTAGATGATATTGACGGAACTATTGATGATACTACAAAAATATACAGTATGGCGGGTTCAGAAGAGCAAACCCCTTCTCTGAGTACCCGCGACTTGGTCAATTTAATAAAAGCGGTCGGGAAACATCCTTTAGAACGGGACACACTTTATAATGTCCTTCATGATTACACTAACGAAATCTTTAAGGAAGACGAAGTAATTAAAGGTTATGTCTCTTTACCCGTTGTTAATAATTAATAAATGAATAAAAATATTTATATACTTCGTCACGGAGAAACAGAGAATAATCGACTTGCTATTGTTCAGGGATCGGGTATTGACGGAACGTTAAATCAGAAGGGGGAAGAACAAGCGAAAGCATTCTATCAAAAATACCAGGAAATTCCCTTTGAATTGGTGGTAACATCGACCCTTCAAAGGACGCACCAAACGGTAAAATCTTTTATTGATAAAGGCATACCCTGGGTACAATTACCTGAAATCAACGAAATGAACTGGGGCATTCACGAAGGTAAATCGTATGCAACCTGGATGGAACAACCCTACAAAGAAGCTATAATCGATTGGCAGAGTGGTCGTTATGAGACAAGGCTTGAAAATGGGGAGAGTGCTGCGGAACTTGCCGCAAGAATGGAGGTGTTTATGCAGTGGCTTGAAACAAGGGAAGAATCCACCATTTTAGTTTGTAGCCATGGTAGAGCAATGCGTTGTATGATGACTTATTTTTTTGGTCTCCCCGTATCGGAAATGGAAAAATTTAGCCATAAAAATACCGGTTTATACCAATTTTTAAAAGATCAAAATGGCTTTAATTCTGTTTTAGTAAACGATATAAGCCATTTAAATTCCGACAATGGCTTTCCCTTCTAATCAATTATCAGAAAAGATTAATATTGCAGCGGTAAGCTATTTGAATACCAAACCTCTATTATATGGTTTATTGAATAGTCCTCTGACGGGAAAAATCAACCTAATGCTGGATATCCCATCTGCCTGTGCCAGTAAAATGATTCATGGAGAGGTAGAATTAGCGCTTATTCCCACCGCTGTAATTCCTCAAATACCTAATGCCACTTTGTTTTCTAATTATTGTATTGGTGCTCAAAACAAAGTAAAAACAGTAGGCATTTTTTCCTATAAACCTATTGATCAACTAGATACCTTAATTCTTGATTTCCATTCCCGAACATCTGTTCTCCTTGTTCAAATTTTATTAAAAGAGTTCTGGCAACAAAAACTCCATTTCATAGCAGGCCAACCAGGGTTTGAAAATCATGTTTCTGAAAATACCGGTCTTCTTATCATAGGGGACAGAACGATGGGCCTGCACGAAAAATATCCTTATTTTTATGACTTAGGTGAAGCCTGGCGGGAACATACTTCCCTACCCTTCGTGTTTGCTGCCTGGGTAAGTAACCATAAAATAGGAGAAAATTTCGAAAACGATTTTAATATTGCCCTCAGCGCAGGATTAGCAGCTATACCCGAGCTACTCTTGCTCTTACCTGATTCACCCACCGGTTTTGACTTAAAAAGCTATTTTTCTAATAATATATATTATCATTTAGATGAAGATATGAAAGCGGGAATGTCTCTCTTTTTTGAAAAATTAGCACTATATTCAAATCACTTATTTCAATAATTATCATGAATGAAATCATCCTTGGAGGTGGCTGTTTCTGGTGTCTTGAAGCTGCCTTTCAATTACTTAAAGGAATAGAATCTGTTCAATCTGGCTATGCCGGAGGAACTAAAGAAACCGCTACTTATAAAGAGGTATGTTCAGGACAAACAAATCATGCCGAGGTTGTTAAAATAATATACGACCCAGAGATAATCAGTTTAGATGACCTTTTAAAGGTTTTTTGGCAAATTCATAACCCTACAACCCTAAATAAACAAGGAAATGACATAGGGCCTCAATATCGGTCTATCATTTTTTATGCCGATGACAAAGAGAGGGAAATAATTGAATTATCTATTGAAAAGGAAGCAAAACCTCTCTGGGGATCCAATATTGTAACCTTCATAGAAAAAAGTCAGGAATTTTATCCGGCAGAGGGGGAACATAACAACTATTTCCAAAAAGTGGGTGATCGAAATCCTTACTGCACCTATGTAGTTAAACCCAAAGTGACTAAAGTCATTGAGAAATTTAGCGATAAGTTAAAAAACTTATAGAATAGTTGGCCGAAAATGCCGCATATTTGTCTATCTTGGAAAATAAGGTGGGCAGCTTTATAGCAAATAAGATAATTATCATTGATATTTGTTGAAAAATACTAAAAATGAAGGTAGGAATAGTAAAAGAGAGCAGAGATCCCCGGGTAGCTATTGTGCCCGACACTCTTTCTAAATTATCCGCGTTAGGCGTTTCTGTGATTATGGAAGCGGGTGCCGGGGATGCATCCTTTTTTTCTGATAATGATTATGTTGGGGCAACCGTGTTGAATCGGGATGAGGTCTTGAAACAAGCAGACATTATTGTTACATTTAATCCACTATCGCAGGAAGAATGGAAGTTGGTCAATCAAAATGCCATAATGATATCCCAATTTGCCCCATTTGCTGATGCAGAGGTAGTTCCAAACTTGTTGAAGGAAGGAAAGAAGGCATTTAGTATGGATATGATCCCCAGAACTACGCTGGCTCAATCAATGGATGTTTTGTCCTCTATGGCCTCTATCGCTGGCTATCAGGCAGTATTGGTTGCCGCAGCAAAACTCCCCCGGTATTTACCTATGTTAATTACTGCGGCAGGAAGTATAAAGCCGTCTAAAGTTTTGATTTTAGGCGCTGGGGTTGCAGGACTTCAAGCTATTGCCACAGCAAAACGTTTAGGTGCCATTGTTGAGGTATTCGACACCAGAATGGCTGTAAAAGAAGAGGTACAAAGTTTAGGAGGTAAGTTTATTGAGGTTGAAGGAGCAAAAGATGACAAAAGTGCTGGTGGATATGCCGTAGAGCAAACAGAAGAATTCCTTGCTCGTCAGAGAGCTGAAGTTCAGGCCAGAGCTATAAAATCTGATATTATTATTACCACAGCTCAGGTAAGAGGTAGAAAAGCACCTATTTTACTGGAAAAAGAAACGGTAAATCAAATGAGAGCGGGTTCTGTTATCATTGATCTCGCGTCTTCTACCGGTGGAAATTGTGAACTTTCAAAAGACAATGAAACAATTGTTGTTAATGGAGTAACTATTATTGGAAATTCTCAGTTGCCCGCACAAATGCCTCAGGACGCAAGTTTCCTATATAGCAATAATGTCTTGAATTTCTTAAAGACTATGGTTCGGGAAGGTACTCTACATGCTGATTTCAATAACGAAATCATTAAAGGTGCTTGTATAACCCCTGAGTTATTCGCTTAATTTTATAAAATAACGATTTTTTATGGAAAATTTTTATGGCTTTTTTTTAGATAATTTGCTGATAATATACTTATTGGCTTTTACTGTTTTATTGGGATTTGAGATTATTGCAAAAGTTCCAACCGTTCTACATACCCCATTAATGTCCGGTTCCAATGCCATAAGCGGCGTGGTTGTCATAGGGGCCATCTTATTGGTTAGATTAACAGAACCAACAGATTACCTTACCCTTTCTCTGGGATTTGCCGGAATTATATTAGGTATGATTAATGCAGCTGGAGGGTTTGTAGTCACAGACAGAATGCTTGAAATGTTTAAAAAGAAAAAGAAATAATACCATGCTACTTACTTTTATAATAGAGATTTTTTTCCTTTTGGGTTCCATTGGCTTTATATGGGGACTTCGATTAATGAGTTCTCCAGATACAGCAAGAAAAGGAAATATATATGCCGGAGTTGGTATGACCCTGGCCATTATCGCTGCTTTAATTATGCCCTTGGAAGGCAATGTTCCAAATAATTATGCGTGGATTATTGTAGCATTAGTCGTTGGTACCATTATTGGATATTATTCAGCGATAAAAGTGGCAATGACGTCTATGCCTCAAATGGTTTCCATATTTAATGGATTAGGCGGAGCCTGTGCTGTTGTATTAGGTTTAGCTGATGTACTGCATTATTATGACGGAACTAAGGTAGTTGATACCCTTGGTTTTTTAACCGTCCTGCTAACCTTATTTATTGGTGGCGTCGCTTTTACTGGTAGTATTTTTGCCTACGCCAAATTAGAGGATCTTGTTGACGACAAAAAGGTAACTTTACCTAAACATAGCGTTATCAATATGGTTATGCTTGCTGGTCTCATTGGATTAGGTGCCTATATACTAATGCAAGGTGAAGCCATAGGGATGGAAGCCGCGATTATTTTCCTTGTTATTTCATTAATCTATGGCGTTAGTTTCGTAGCCCCTATTGGCGGCGCCGATATGCCTGTGGTTATTTCTCTGCTTAACTCTTTTTCCGGCCTTTCTGGCGCCGCAGCAGGTATCCTATTCGATAGCCAATTCATGGTTGTTGGTGGTATTTTAGTAGGTGCATCTGGTACTATTTTGACGGTAATGATGTGTAATGCGATGAACCGTTCCATCTGGAATGTTTTAATTGGTGGATTTGGTGGAACTTCAGCGATTGGTGCTACCGCAACAGGCGGTACTGTTAAGGAAATTTCTTTGAATGACGCTTCTATACAACTCTACTATTCTCAATCAGTTATAATTGTACCTGGCTATGGATTAGCTGTTGCCCAGGCTCAAAAAATTTGTAAAGAAATTGATGACCAGCTGTCAGCCAATGGGGTTGATGTTAAATACGCTATTCATCCTGTTGCCGGTAGAATGCCTGGCCACATGAACGTACTTTTAGCAGAGGCTGATGTACCTTATCCTAAATTATTAGACCTTGACGAGGCAAATAGTGCACTAAGTTCCGCAGATGTTGCCATCATTGTAGGTGCTAATGATGTGGTAAATCCAGCGGCAGAAAATGATCCGGGAAGCCCCATTTATGGTATGCCTGTATTAAAGGTATGGAACGCCAAATCGGTTATTGTTCTGAAAAGAAGTATGCGGTCTGGCTATGCTGGTATTGAAAATCCTTTGTTTTTTCACGAAAGAACTAAAATGTTGTTTGGTGACGCAAAGGATGTGCTTAGTAAATTAAACAGTGAAATTAAATCTCTTTAAATATTAAAATCATGGATTGGATTATTGCAAATTATTTATTCGTTTTACTGGGTATTTTTGTATTCATGTCCGGCATGTTTACCATCAAACAGCAGACAGTAGCCATACTGGAAAGATTTGGTAAATTCCACAGCATTAGAAAACCCGGATTACATTTTAAAATTCCTGGAGTGGATAAAATTTCTGGAAAAATTTCCTTGAAAATCCAACAACTGGATGTGAATGTTGAAACAAAAACAAAGGACAATGTATTTGTAAAAATCAAAGTATCCGTGCAGTTTAAAGTCTTGGAAGAGAAAGCTTATGATGCATTCTATAAACTGGATAACCCTACCGAACAGATTACAGCTTATGTGTTTGATACTATTCGCGCTGAAGTACCAAAATTAAGACTAGATGACGTTTTTGAAAGAAAAGATGATATCGCTGTAGCCATCCGAAGAGAACTCGAAGAAGCTATGAATACCTACGGTTATGGTATAGTTAAAGCATTGGTTACAGATATTGACCCTGATCATGCGGTTAAAAATGCGATGAATAGAATCAATGCCGCCGAAAGGGAGAAAATTGCTGCTGAATATGAGGGAGAATCAGAGCGTGTTAAAATAGTTGCTAAGGCCCGAGCTGATGCTGAAAGTAAACGATTACACGGTCAAGGTATTGCAGATCAGCGCCGGGAAATTGCCAGAGGTTTAGAAGAATCTGTTCATCTTTTAAATAAAGTGGGAATCAATTCTCAGGAAGCCTCAGCATTAATCGTAGTGACCCAACATTATGACACGCTGCAATCTTTAAGTGAAAAGGTAAATAGCAACCTTATTTTGTTGCCAAATAGTCCTACCACGGCAAGTGATATGTTAAATTCAACCATTACCTCGTTTGCTGCTTCTCACCAACTAGGGGAACAACTTAAACTTAAGAATCCAATGCCTAAATTGGAAGAAAAGATTATCTTGAAAGAATAAATTTTTGAACCGAATTATTGATTTGAAACTAATCTACTTATGCACAAATTAATCATTACGCTTGGACTTTGTTTGTTATTCATACAAATCCAGGCACAAGAAGATCCCTCAAAGGATCCAGCTGCTGCGGCAAAAAAACCGGCTAAGGCAAAATCTTTTTCCGATATTATTCCAGCGGACGCTGTTACTGACGCCGGACTTTTCACCATTCACAGAGTGGGACAAAAATACTTTTTTGAGGTTCCAAAAGTGATTTTGGGCAGGGATATTCTTGTTGCCAGCGTAATTTCCGGGCATGTAAAGGGACTTAATTTTGGTGGTGCTGGTATGCGTTCCAGACCTCAGCAGATTGTTCGCTGGTATATGCAAGACGACAAAGTTTTATTAAAATCCGTGACTTACGACGCTATTGCAGATCCTTCTCTACCTGTAGCAAAAGCGGTTCAACGAAATAATTTTGAGCCTATTATCATGGTTTTTGATCTTGCTACCATGTCAAAAGATTCCAGTGCCGTAGTTTTCGACGCAACGGGTTTATTCACGTCTGATATTCCTATGATTGGTCCACTTACCAAGGCAGAAAAAAGGACTTTTGAAATACAGGCATTAGATCCTAAGAGATCTTACGTAACAAGTATGAAAAGTTATCCGCAAAATACAGAAGTAAGGCACGTACTTACTTTTACTGGAACTAACATACCTGATAATCAACTGACTAATACGCTCAGTATTGAAATGAATCAATCATTCATCTTGTTACCTGAAAAGATTTGGCAGCCAAGATTTTTAGATGAACGCGTAGGCTATTTTTCACTTACCAGGACGAACTACGGCCTTGATGAGCAAAAAGCAGCGAATCAAACCTTAATTACCCGTTGGAGATTGGAACCTAAAGATCCCGCTGCTTATTTCAGAGGAGAATTGGTTGAACCTGTTAAACCTATTATCTATTATATCGATCCGGGTACACCCATGGAATGGCGTCCTTTCCTTAAGAAAGGAATTGAAGACTGGCAAGCTGCCTTTGAAACAGCAGGTTTTAAAAATGCAATTATTGCCAAAGACCCTCCAACCCCGGAAGAAGATCCAGAATGGTCTCCTGAAGATGTGCGCTATTCTGTCATAAGATATATTACTACTGATATTCAAAATGCCGTTGGACCCCATGTCCATGACCCAAGATCAGGCGAAATCATTGAGTCTGACATCTTATGGTACCATAATGTGATGAACTTACTAAGAAACTGGTTCTTCATTCAAACAGCAGCAGCTAATCCAGAGGCAAGAACGCCTAAATTTAAGCAGGAATTAATGGGGGAATTAATTCGCTTCGTTGCCGCTCATGAGGTAGGTCATACACTGGGATTACCCCATAATATGGGTTCCAGCTCTGCTTACTCCGTAGATTCACTTCGTGCACCAGGTTTCGTTCAAAGAATGGGCGTTGCTCCTTCTATTATGGATTATGCCCGTTTTAATTATGTGGCTCAACCTCAAGACAAAGGTGCTGGTTTTTATGCAGCCGTTGGTCCTTATGATAAATGGTCCATTGAATGGGGATATAGATTAGTGAAGGATGCTAATGATCCGGAAAAAGAGAAACCTACACTAAATTCTTGGATTCTCAATAAAGCAGGAAATCCTATTTACCGCTTCGGTCAACAGCAG
>JBILDL010000485.1:0-2563 GCA_044352635.1 Saprospiraceae bacterium
GGGAAGAATGTATATTAAAAATGGAGAGAGCGTTAGATGAGTTTATCATAGAAGGGGTAAAAACAACGGTTCCCTTTCACCAAAAGTTAATGAAGAACGAAGATTTCCGAAGTGGTAATTTCCATACCGGATTCCTGAATGATTTCAACATGAATGAATAGTAACCGGAAAAATACCGGATGAATAATAATCCTTTTTGGCGCTTAATGAGTTACCTCTTTAATTATAAAAAAGAGGTAACTCTTGCTATTTTATTCAATATACTAACCGCTATTTTCACGGTATTGAGCGCTCCATTAATAAGCCCTTTTTTAGATATTTTATTTTTAGATTCTTCCCAGGCATCTCATTATGCAGAGGGTGCAATACTACAACAGGAAAAGTGGTTTAAGCAACAATTATTATATTTCATTGCCCAAAATGGCAAAATGAAGGCTTTACAGTATGTATGTTTTGCTATACTGGGGGTATTTTTACTTAAAAACGTAAGTAGATATTTTGCTCTTTTCTTTATGGCCCCAGTGAGAAATGGCGTGGTAAAAGATATCAGGAATAAACTATTTACCAAAGCTTTATCCTTTTCTCCTTCTTTTTATACCAGAGAGAGAAAAGGAGACCTCATCGCTCGGGTAAGTACGGATGTTCAAGAAATTGAGACCAGTATATTGCAGGTCTTAGAAACCATTTTTCGGGAACCCCTCATTATTTTGCTAAGCATTGGATTGATGATTTATATTAGTCCACCTTTAACAGGTATTGTTTTACTTATGCTTGCGTTCACCACTTTTGTCATAGGGGGAATAGGTAAAAAACTGAAACAAAGTTCTCATGAGGTTCAACAGGCCCTCGGTATCATTTTATCTCGATGGGAGGAATCTCTTGGTGGGATTAAAACGATACAATCATTTAACGCTGAACGATATAAGGAGCAACAATTTGATGTGGAAAATAACTTTTACAGAATAAAAACCATACGGATGTTACAAAGGAGAGACCTCTCCTCCCCTTTGGCAGAATTTTTAGGCATTTCAGTCATTACGGTCCTTTTATGGATAGGTGCTCAGCAGGTTTTTGAAAAACAAATAGAAGCCGGTACTTTTTTTGCGTTTTTATTTGCCTTTTTCAACGTAATTGACCCGGCAAAATCATTTTCGCGCGCTTATTTTGATATACGAAAAGGGATGGCAGCCTTGTCACGGGTAGAAGAAATACTGCATTATACGTCAGAGGTCATTCCCCCTTCGCACCCTATTCCATTTACCACTTTTGAGAAGGAAATAACTTTCGATAGGGTAAGTTTTCATTATCCGGGTACAACACAAAAGGTTTTGGATAATGTTTCCTTTAGTTTACCTAAAGGAAAAAAGATAGCCTTAATAGGACCGTCTGGCGCAGGTAAAACGACCATTTGTGAATTAATGGCGCGGTTCTATGATGTTACTGAAGGAAGAATAACGATAGATGGCATAGACATAAAAAATATATCCCTGTTAGACCTTCGCTCTACATTTTCCATCATAAGCCAGGAAACCAACTTATTTTACGATACTATTTTAGGGAATATAACTTTAGGAAGGGAGGATATACCTATAGAAGAAGTTATCGAAGCGGCGCGCATAGCACAAGCGCACGAATTTATAATGGACACGCAGGAGGGTTATAATACGCACATTGGTGATAGGGGATTTATGTTAAGTGGTGGACAAAGACAACGCCTTGCCTTAGCAAGAGCATTGTTAAGAAATGCACCCATTATGATAATGGACGAGGCTACATCTGCGGTGGACACCAAAGCTGAAAACGCTATTCAAACTGACATTTCCCCCTATCTTGAAAATAAAACGCTCTTAATTATCGCACATAGGTCTAATTCAATACAACACGTTGACGAAATTTTAGTTATACAAGAAGGGAAAATTGTTGAACGAGGATCGCCAAATTCCCTTTTCGAAAAAGTGTGCCTATGAACATAACAAACAATCTTTTTATTTCTATGCCTGCTAATGAAAAATTCGTTAAAATATATGTTTTAATTTTTGTCCTTTTCCATATAGAGATCATGGCACAGAGTAATTTAAATACTCCTGTGATGCTACCCGAGGCAGGCGATGTCTTCCATTACGAGGTTGAAAAATCTCCAGCTATATTAAATTGGGAGGGGGGTACCAATAAAAGATGGGATTTCAGTTCTTTGCTCTCTCCTGTGACGCAAAAAGTTAACTGGCAATCAGCTGGTGCCATACTGAAAGTTCAGGTAGAAGAAAATATAGAAGGATTTTTCACTAAAGATAAGTCGGAACTACTCTGGCTTGCTGGGAATGGGCCTGATTTTCTGGGGTATGCTAAATTTTCTCAATGGGTTTTCACAGACCCCCTGGTTGAAAAGAAGGCTAATATAAGATATGGCAGCGGTTTTTATGATGAAGCCACGTGTTTTGTTACCTTTTCAAAACTGAATGCCGATCCCAGTTTTTTAAAGCTATTTACACTACAGCCCGATTCCATACGTATAAAATATACCATAGAACGGCAAACTATTTTAGATGGGTACGGCAAAATGGTC
>JBILDL010000486.1:0-2560 GCA_044352635.1 Saprospiraceae bacterium
AAAATAAATGCAGAAACCTGGGGGCCTGCCTCTCAAATATTCCCCACATTAAAAGATCTTAATCTTGGACATCCAACTCTCTCCGAAAATGGAAAATATATGCTTTTCAGTGCTAAAGCACCTGAAGGATGGGGCGGTTATGACCTATATAGCTCGCAACTTTTAGATAATGGTACCTGGAGTGAACCCGCTTTACTGAATAGACAGATTAATACGCCAGGAAATGAGCAATTTCCGTCCTTAGATAAGGATACGCTTTATTTTAGTTCAGATTATTTACCCGGGATGGGGGGATTGGATATTTTTAAAAGCTTCAGACTTGAAAACGGAGAATGGTCTCCTCCTGTGAACCTGAAATATCCCATAAATTCTGGTGGCGATGATTTTAACTACACCATTATTCACTCCGTAAATAATCTTCCATTTGGTTATTTTACATCAACCAGAGAAGGTGGTAACGGCAGAGAAGATATTTATACTTTTAAAAAATTACCGCCAAATCCTAAAAAAGATGAGAAGATAGCTACAGAAAAACCCAAGGTGGTTGCTTATCAATATTATTTAGATGTTTTTGTCCTGGAAAAAATTTATGCAGAACCCAATAATCCAAATTCTGCATTATTAGGGAGAAAACCTTTGGCCAATGCAAAATTATCTACTACCATTACTGGAAATGACCAGGAATTTTTAACGGATAGTACTGGGAAAACCAGAATTACCATTCAACCAGGATCTTCATGGAATTTCTTGGCTGGAAAAGATGGGTATCTCAATAATGCAGCTACTTTTTATGCCGCAGGACTACAAGCTACCCCAGAAAATCCTATTCAAATAGTAGAAATGGAAATCGTCCTCGATAAAATATTTAAAAATACAGAGATTGTTTTAGACGATATTTATTACGATTTAGATAAATGGGATATTCGTTCTGACGCTAAACCCACGTTGGATAAACTAGCTAATACGCTGATCTTAAATCCTCTCATCAGAATTCAGTTGGCTTCACATACAGATTGCCGGGGTGTTGATTCCTACAACCAGGTTCTTTCTCAAAGAAGAGCACAATCGGCTATAGAATACCTCATTGGAAAGGGCGTTCCCCCCGGACGAATGGTTGCCAAAGGCTTTGGTGAAACTTCACCCACTGCCATTTGTGTCTGTTCGCGATGCACGGAAGAGGAACACCAGCGAAACAGACGAACTACGTTCAAGATTATTGATTAAATATAAACATGCGCCCCCCCTGGGGTCGATTTTTACCATTTTTACATGTCGTAATATTATGCCCCTGGCGGCATGATTTCCACAATATACCATTATGCCCCTGGCGGCGGAATCTATAAACATGCGACCCCTCTGGGGTCGATCTTTACAATTGCCTGACCCCGGAGGGGTCACATGTCTATTGGCAATATTTGGCCCTGGCGGCACAATTTCCCCATTATACCATTATGCCCCTGGCGGCATGATTTCCACAATATACCATTATGCCCCTGCGGAAAAATTTTATTTATTTAACCACTATATTGATCATTCTTTTTGGAACAACAATAATTTTTACGACCGTTAGACCCTCTGTCCATTTTTTAATTGGATCGAGCTCCATTGCCGCCGCTTTAATGTCTTCTTCCTTGCCTTGAACATCAAAAACTAAGGTTGCTCTCAGTTTCCCATTGACACTTACTGGATATTCAATGGCAGATTCTTCGAGGTGCTTACTTTCAAATATAGGAAAAACAGCCTGATGCACAGAACCTTCATTGCCCAATTGATGCCACAATTCTTCACTTAAAAATGGCGCAAATGGTGCCAGGAGGGTTAAGAAAGGTTCGAGCACCTCTCTATGGTGAACATTCATTTTTTGCCAATCATTCACAGCAATCATGAAGGCACTCACACAGGTATTAAAGGAAAAACGTTCAATATCGTCCTGAATCCTTTTAATCGTTGCGTGTAAAACTTTGAGCGCTTCAGGTGTTGCGGGCGTTTCAGTTACCAACCAGTTACCGTCTGCGTCTCTAAACAAATGCCATACCTTTCGCAAAAACTTATAGACACCATCTATACCTTTTGTATCCCAGGGTTTCGCTTGTTCAACAGGACCAAGGAACATTTCATACATTCTAAAGCAATCTGCCCCATATTTTGAGACAACATCATCAGGATTGATCACATTATACAATGATTTCGACATTTTGCCTACTTCAGAATGGGTTATCAGCTGAAAAGTATCTCCTTCATTTGATGGAGTAAAAACACCTTGTTCAAGCACCCCACCCTCTGATTCAAAAACGGCAGACACAAATTCAGGTCTCCACGAAACAAACTGACTTACTCCATTTTCATTGAGATGCGAGCCCTGCATATTTCCATAATCTGTAATATAATCTACCAACACAGGAATTCTGGTAAAGGCAAGACCCTTTGCTTCTTCATTTTTCAACAGAGAGGCTGAAATAAATCTACTTTTACCTGCTACCTTTTCCTTTTGCAAGTAAATAGATTCCACCACCCCTTGAATCATACCTTGATTGATCAACTTTTTATATGGCTCAATGGT
>JBILDL010000487.1:0-2554 GCA_044352635.1 Saprospiraceae bacterium
TATCCTGGCCTGGATCCTGAAATTCAGGCGAATGCCAATGATACCCGAGGTCTTGGCTTATCATCAGATTTAGCTGTTGGCATCGACTGGGGCACAGTGCCTTCTCCCCGCACTTTTGTCGCAGGGATCAAGGTGGACTTTTAGATATTATTGATTGACAATTTATTAAGATAGTTATTATGAAAAGTGCAATGAGGTTAACGATTATTTTAGTTTTTTTTCAACTGTTGTCATGCGAGGGTATTTTGGATAAAGAGCCCATAGCCATACTGGATGCAGGATCATTTTTTCAAACTGAAAATGACGCAGTTCAGTCCATAAATGCTGCTTATAATCCTTTGCTTTTCAATAACGCGAATAACAATTTTTTATGGGCTTTTGCAGAAGTAACAGGTGATGCTGCTATTCCTGGAGGAGATGGATCTAGGCCAGGTATTGTGGAAATGGAGACTTTTTCTTATACCCCACGAACCGAAGAGCTTAATAGCTATTGGAAATTACAGTTTAAAGGCATAACCCAATGCAATCTGGTACTTGACAATATTATAAAAGTTAATATGCCGGAATCAACAAAAAATCAGATTATTGGAGAGGCTCTTTTTTTAAGATCCTATTATTACTTTTTACTCACCCAGGTTTTCGGAGATGTTCCTTTATATCTTAAAGTGACGCCTCCAGATCAATTGAAAATAAAAAAAAGTTCCAAAGAAGATATATATAAGCAAATATTGAGCGATTGTGACAAAGCGGCTAATCTGCTTCCTAACACCCATAACGGTTCAAATACAGGCGGGGCTACAAAAGGAGCTGCATTGGCAGTAGCTGCAAAGGTCAGTTTATATATAAAAGATTATACCAGGGTGCTTGAATATACCTCAAAAATAAAAGCCCTAAATACCTACAAATTAGTAAAAGATTATAGGGAAAATTTCATGAAATTAACCCAAAATAATACAGAATCTGTCTGGGAAATACAGCATACCAATCTTGAATTGGGGGTGGGTAATTTTATTAATCAATGGTGGGCTTCTATAAAATTCTTAGGATATGGTTTTGCCGAAGTTACTCCGCTCTATGTCAGTGTTTTCGAGCCAAATGATCCGAGGCTAAAATTTACGGTGGCAATGAATAATGACCCATATTTTGGGTTGATCTATAAAAATTCATTTTCATCTACTACTTATAGCCCCAGAAAGTTTTTGCAGTCAAACGCAGAATTGACCCAAAAAGCAGATGGTGATATTAATTATCCTGCCATAAGATTTGCGGAAGTGCTGCTTTGGGAAGCCGAGGCATTGATTGAATTAGGTAGAATGCAGGAAGCACTGGCTCCACTTGAGACGGTTAGAGCAAGAGCAAGAGCGCAAACAGCAGTACCGGGTACCTTGCCTGTCATTACGTCAACAAATCAAGCTACATTAAGACAAGCAGTAAGACGAGAGCGACAAACGGAACTTGGCTTTGAACTACATCGGTTTTTTGATCTCGTTAGATGGGGCATAGCCGCAGAATCCTTACCAGGTTTTCAAAAAGGTAAACATGAGGTGTTCCCCATACCTCAAACGGAAATAGACCTAAATCCCTCATTGTTACAAAACCCTAATTACTAATGAAGAAATTCCTTGAATATAAACTGCTGTTTTTATTATTAATTATCACCACTTTTTTAGCTGGGCAGCAAGGACAGATTAGTATTTCACGAATTGAATCCATGCCTCATCAACCTGAACCTTATCTTATGAGGGACTGGAAACAGGTGGCCATCAAATACGATTCTTTTATATACGACAGTAATAAAAGCGGAACATTTCTTCCTTTAGTTTCTTACACCGCCAATGGTATTAATTATCCTTCACAAAAGCAAATAAAATTACATACTTATGTGGGAACCTTCTCAAAACAAAACTCAGAAGGTATAAATGTACTGCCTTCATTGGTAGGAGCTGCGCTGGTAGGCCAGAATATCAGGAATATGTATGGAATGGATAGACTGCTGATGTCGCAGGATTTTTTCAATAAAGCCAACGGAGAAAATATTTATCTGAATAATGCATCTGCAGGCAGTGGGGGTGACTGGTGGTATGATGTGATGCCCAATGTCTATTTTTATCAGTTATATGACAAATTTCCTGATTTCAATAGTGAAGCTACCTTTCAATTTAAGTCTGTAGCGGATAAATTTCTTGAATCTACCCGAAAAATGGGTGGAAAGGCAACGCCCTGGAGTTCTGCATCCATGAATTTCAGAGCATGGAATTTCAAAACAATGGAAGGCAATGACAACGGAGTGAAGGAACCTGAATCGGCGGGTACATTTAGTTGGTTGCTTTATCACGCATTTAAAAAAACAAAAAATAGAGAATACCTGAAAGGGGCTGAATGGTCCATGGAATATCTGAATAGTTTAACTTCTAACCCTTCCTATGAACTTCAGCTTCCTTATGGCGCGTATGTTGCTGCTAAAATGAATGCTGAAATTGGCACCAAATATAATGTTGAAAAAATGGTCAACTGGTGTTTTAACAGAGGTGCATTGCGCGGTTGGGGAACCATA
>JBILDL010000052.1:0-8822 GCA_044352635.1 Saprospiraceae bacterium
TTTTTAGCCATATCTAAAATTCCTTCTTGTCTCCCTTCTTGTCTCCCTTCTTGTCTCCCTTTTATTTCACCATCGCTATAAGCTGTTGTTATTACATTATGTGTAACACGAAAATCCTTTAAATTTCCTTCGTACGCATCCATCTCGCCTGGCTTAAACTTGGCAAGCTCTGCTTTTTCAAAGGCCCTTTCAAATACTTCCGTTTTAAAAATCGAAGGAATTTCTTCAAAATCTTCTAAATTTTTGATGAAATATAACCACTTGTCTAACTGGGTTATTAGCTCAGATTCCTTTTTTATAAAATGAGGCAATTCTATATAAATGTAGGTAAGCTTTTCATAAAATACCTTCCCATTCTGATTTTTTAACTTAATTTCATGAACCACCTCCTCAACATTTTCCTTTTTATTTTCAAAAGAAAAATCTAAAATACCAATACAAAAAACCGCTTTTAAATTAAAGTCCCAAATACCCTTTTCTGCTTGTTCCATAATGGGGAAAGTAGAATAATAAACAGTCCTCTCCTTGAAAAAATTTTCTTTTGCTTTTTGTAATTCTACAATAAATCTTTCCCCTTTTTGGTTCATGCAATAAATATCAAAAATAGCCCGCCGCTCTAATTCCGTTCGGGGTAGATTTTCTGAATTTCTAAGCGTTAAGCTTGAAATCTTATTTTCTTCAGGTAATAAAGTATTCAAAAAATCCATCAGTAAGAACTTACTTCCTTCTTCCCCAAATATTTTCTTAAACCCAAAATCCGTAAACGGATTAACATACTTTGAAATCATTTTATCTATTTAACATAGTAATATACATCAATTACGCCAAAGCATTCATAATAAATGGCTATTGGCTTGCCCAGTTTGCTCTGTCTAAACTTCTAAAATGAATGGCCTCTGCCAAGTGCTCCAAACCAATTTTTTCATCACCTGACAAATCTGCTAAAGTTCTGGCCACTTTTAATATTCGATCATAAGCCCTTGCAGATAATTGAAGTTTTTCCATCGCTTTTTTGACCAGTAAATTTCCCGCACTATCTAAAACACAAATATTTCTCACCTGATTAGCTGGCATTTGCGAATTATTATGTATTTCAGGCGTAGAGACATATCTAAGCTGCTGAATTTCCCTGGCTCTAATAACTCTCTCGCGAATCATTTCACTTGTTTCCGCCTGAGATTTGGTAATAGCTAACTCATCATAAGATACGGGAGTAACTTCAACATGTAAATCAATCCTATCCATTAATGGGCCTGAAATTTTATTCAAATATTTTTTTACTGCTCCGGCACCGCAAACACATTCCTTTTCGGGGTGATTATAAAATCCGCACGGGCAGGGATTCATAGAAGCAATGAGCATAAACCCGGCGGGATATTCCACCGTTATTTTAGCGCGTGATATGGTAACCATATTTTCTTCCATGGGTTGCCTAAGCACTTCCAGCACACTTCTGCGAAATTCTGGTAGTTCATCTAAGAAAAGTATACCATTGTGAGACAAGGAAATTTCCCCCGGTTTAGGATTGGAGGTACCTCCAGTCATTGCCGTATCACTAATAGTATGGTGTGGCGATCGAAATGGTCTGGTATGTACCAGGGCTGTTTCAGGGGATAAAATACCAGCTACTGAATGAATTTTTGTTGTTTCCAAAGCTTCTGCAAGCGTTAGAGGTGGCAAAATGGTTGGTAACCGCCTCGCCAACATGGTTTTTCCCGAACCCGGAGGACCAATAAGAATGGCATTATGCCCACCAGCCGCAGCTATTTCAAGGGCTCGCTTTATGTGACTTTGACCTTTTACATCAGAAAAATCAACATTATGCGTTGTTTGATTTCTAAAAAAATCATCCCGAGTATCTACTTGGGTAGATTTGATATCTAATTCACCTCTTAAATAAGCCACTATTTCGGTTAGATTTTTTACCCCTATAACCTCCAGATTATTAACAATACCCGCCTCTCTGGCATTGGCAAAAGGCAAAATTAATCCGTGAAAATGCTCTTTCCTTGCCTGTATAGCTATGGGAAGAGCCCCTCTCAAAGGTTGCAAAGTACCATCTAATGATAATTCACCCATAACTAAAAACCGATCAAGTTTTTCCAAAGGTATCTGACCTGAGGAAGCCAAAATGCCGAGGGCTATGGGGAGGTCATAAGATGAACCCTCTTTTCTTAAATCTGCAGGCGCCAGATTTACAATAGTTTTAACACGAGGCATTTTTAGACCTGCATTGATAATAGCTGCTTCAATTCGCTGAAAACCCTCCCTTACTGCGTTGTCAGGTAACCCAACCATATTATAATAGTTCGTTCCAGCTACTGGCTGTCCTCCACTATTTACCTCCACAGTGATTGTCTTTGCACCAACACCCTGAACGGCACTGGCAAATGTTTTTACCAACATATTTCACCCATATTTCTAAGTAAAAAATGAAAGGTAAGCCATTAAAGCCTCTCGAAACAATAAAAATGCAATGAATAGTTCAAAATTAAACGCTAAAAAATTTTAATAAATATTTGACATTCAATTATCTAAAAAGAAATCATGCCACTTAACCAGGTCGGAAACAAAGACTTTTTGTCCACTAAAAGCCCTATCCTTCTAAATGTATTTCAAGAAGGGAACTAAAAGTGAGGACATCTTCACCGAACAATGACATCTGCTGTTCAAAAAATGCAGACATATTACCGTCTCTATATTGAAGAAAAGTTTCCCAACTTTCACATTTAAATTGCAACGCATAGGTTTGTGCATCTACATTTTCTTCTCCTAAAAGAGCGCAAAATCTAAAACTGGAAAATAAACCCAATGACATGATCGAAGGAATATTTTTCTCTAAAACCCAACTTTTCCAAGCGTCGAAAACAGTATTTTCGACTCTATAAGTAATATTATATAAGTACATTTATTAGATATTAGGTTTTCGCTTACCCGGTGCTACCGGATTACTGAAGCGCGGTCTTGATTTATTTTTATTGGCATTTTGAGGGTAATTTGACCTGTTTCGACCATAATCGTTACTTCCATAAGATTTCCCCATTGGCCGTCTTCTGGCGTTTGAATTATTTGAAGGTTGACCAAAAGTATCAATGGAAGAACCGTCCTCAACATAAAGTGTACCCTTAGAAATAGTCGCTAAATCATTTTTTATGGATTCGTCACTCACATAATTCTCCCTATTCCACGTTTTGTAAGCCAATTTCATATAAGAGGCAATCGTATTTATCATCCCAACTTTTTTAGGACCTTCAGGCATTTCTTTTGCCTTCTTTATGAGCAACTGAATATGATGTCCATAATGCCTGTAATTATTTTCAATCACAGGATAAGCCACTTCTTCCGGATTTTCCCTTATATCTTCCTCTGAAAATACCACACCATCCGGAGGCGTTATCTTAAGCTTAAAACCTGAAATACGATAAGCATGTTTCCATAGTTTACTTCTAAAATCCTCCACATTTCTACACTGAGGATTAATTACAATCATAAGGTCTATAATTTTATCAACATATTTCCTCTGTTTGTCTAAATCCTCTATTTCAACCACGTGGGCTAACATTTTTTGAATATTCCTTCCATATTCAGCAATGTTTATATCTACTCTCTGAGAATTATATTCGATTTCCGGTAAATTCACTTTATTCATTTTGCTGAATTGCAGCGGTTAAACAATTAAAATTAGCACAAAGGTACATAGTATAAAGTTTTCTTACTGTTTAGTTATCGAATTATTTGCAATTTTTTAAATCCACGGATATTTTCTCCTTCAAATTTTAACAAATAACTACCCGTTGGGAAATTACTTACTGGAATATTAACCGTTTCATTCCTTTTTAACCCCTTAGAATAAATCCACTGCTGAAGCGATTTTCCATCAGCATTCCAAAGGCTTATAATGACCTCCCCTTTAAAATCTTCATTGGCTATTACCCTGCAAAAATCACTGACCGGATTAGGAAAAACATCTAACCTTTCGAGTTCCATTTCTTTATCGAATGAAAATACAGAGGTACTGGCAATACTTTTAATGTGACCAATTTGCAAATCATCTTTACGATATTTGCCAACGGCATCGTCCTCCCAATTTATAATAAGTGGATAAACCTTGTTTTCAGATTTTCTCCAAAGTTTTATACGAATATTTTCATTTTCAAAAAAACCATTTCTTCCCGAGCTATTCTGGCTATTTCCCCATGCAATGATTGCCAGATTTCCTGTATCTACCTTCGAGGCACCGAAAAGCAAGGTATCATTTGCAAAAAGCCCTATTTCATCTCCCTTTTTTAAATATTGGGAAGAATACCTGATGGCTATGGTACTATTATTTCCCGTATTTTTATTATTCCTTAAATTAAAATACTCTAAGGTATCAAGCAATGGATTGTGTTGAGTAGCGGGAGGCATCATACCTGAAACATAATCATCCGGATAAGTAAATAGCACTTCCTTCTTTGCTTGAATAAAATATCCTTGTCCAGGATTTAATTGGCGCAAATGATTTATGGCTAATTCAGGAATAAAAACCTTTCCCTCATTATCCTTTATCAATTTAATTTCATTGATTATTGGCTTCAAAACTTCTGTGACCGGTCTGGATAAAAAACTGTAAAAAGGAATTATTTGAGATCCCTTTTTAATCAAAATAGGGTAAAATGATGGTTTAACGACCGAACCTTGTAAGGTTAGATTACCCGCTGTTTCAGCAAATAGTTTATATCCTTTTCTAATATCAAAATCAGGATAAATTGTATTCTTTTTCTCTACGATATAAGTATTACCCTCCTCATTTTCAATAGATTTGATGAAGGAAAATTTAGACCAATCTACTAAAAAATCAAAAGCCTTCAATTCGGGTATAACATAGCTTGAAATAGTGTTCCAACCCGGATTTAAATAAATATTAATTCTGGCAGGTGTGAGGGTAAACATAGACTCCACCGCACTTACGCCGCCTGGCAAAAATGAGTTCGTTGCTGTAACTACACCAAATGTACCAACAGGTGCAAATTGACATAGGACATCAATATCCTGTGCACTATTGATAGGCCTAATCTTAAATCTAAGGGGTGAACCAGCTACATAACCTTCAATTTCAGGGGTGATGGGGTTATCGCCATATATACTAATTACCATGTTTTCATCACGCCAAACAGCGTAACCAGCACAAGTTAGCTGACTGCCCGTTTCAACAAACAAACCAATTAAATCACCGGGAACTATTTTAACATTGGATCCAAAATTAAAGGATGAATTTTTGTAGATAAGCACTTGATGAATAACATTCGTAGGTTTTACTTTCCAGTTTCCTGGTAAATTAACTTGTTTAGAATCTTGAACAACCTCAAGTGAATCCATTTGATTATTTCCCTTCCAAACAATGACCCCTTTGCGATGTAAATAACTATTATTTGATTCAAAAGAGATTTTCAAGGTATTTTCTCTTAGCAAATAGCTTGAATCACTTAGCGGTTGCGTTCCGGACACCCAATCTGGCTTAGACTTCAATTGCCAGGGAATATTACTTTGTAACTTTAATAATAATTGACTGGCTGTATCAGGAATAGATATCATTCTTGTGGTCAATGTTAATATTGAAGAGCCAGCCTCTTGAAAAATTATAATGGTTACCTCTATTGTTTCATCTACTGATCGAATAACAAGGGTACCTTTTCTACTTATACCATTGGGATTGAGTTCGTTAGAAACCCTCATGCTATCGTTTCCAACCCCTGTAGCTTTATCAACATTAATCCAGGTAGGTTTGGTAACCACCTTCCAATCAACATTACCTTGAATGTAAACTAATTTGCTGGCATTCGTAACTGGAAAAGCCAGCGAATCAGAACTAACTAAAAATGCACCTTTTTTGGGAGTTTGTTTGATCAAAATTAATTTACTCAAAGTATCTCCACTGGCAGCGTAAATCCGAATGGTATCAATCCTGGCTTCTTTTTGTGAGTTTTCTAACAGAGAAACACTTAACTTATCGTTTTCCAATCCTAAGGGATTATTTACCTGAATCCAAAAAGCGTTTGTTTTTGCCCGCCAGTAAATATTTGATTTTACGGCAATGAGCTTATTTTGAGCATTTTCCGATACCTCATATTCTAAGGTATCAATAACTAAAGTAGGCTTTGCTGGATCTTGAGAAAGAAAAATGGCCTTCGTTTTAACAGAACCTCTTAAGGTATAGGTATAGTTAAATTGTCTTCTAACTCCTGTATTATTGCTAACAAACAAAGAAACATTTAATCCAGTAGGTGTGGCAGCCCAACTCGGATAAGTGGTATTTACCCAGGAAGGCCTTCTTGTTACGTCCCACCCTGTAGATGCTCTTACATTGGCTCTTAAAGTTGTATAGGTGTTTTTTAAAAAGGCGGAATCCGGCGTTATAAAAATACTATCTCTATTCTTTTTTACATTAATTCCATAATCCTCAACCTCTAACACCTCCGGGGATATTTCACAGGCATTATTATCAGACTTATTGGTGGTCAGCATTAAACGCAGACGAGTTAATCCTATAGGCATATCTTCCGGAATGGTAATATTTTTAAATACCCCTGTAACTGAGGTAAATTTTGGAATCACTGCATTATAAACCTGCTCTAAAGTATCATTAAAGTCATTATCCCCATTAAAATCAATGAACAGCTGCCAACGATATAAATCTGTTTTGGACAGAGAATTATGTTTGCTTGCAAATTTGAAATAATGGATTCTTCCTTCTTCGACATTACCAATGACATCCATTTTATTGGCATATCCAAGATTTTGGCCGGAGGTAAAGGATTTATCGCTGATAGTAACTGATTCAATCCAGTCTGATTTTCCTGCACCATAGGAATAACAATAAGGATCATCACACCCTTCTGTTTTAAAATTAATTTCCGTTGATAGCGGACTTTTTATATTGGCGCAAATGGCACTAATCTGAACACCAAAAGTACTACATGGATGCAAATTTGAGATATCAAAAGAAGTTCCCTGTATAGAATCGACGGTTATCCAAACTGAATCTTTTAGATTTTTATACCTTAGTTGGTAAAAATTCGTCCCTCTAATTGGATTCCAGGCAATTTTTGCCCAGGTATAATCTTTACTCGTAATTCTTAATCCGGTGGGAGCAGTGCATTCAGAAAGTGGAATAGCATTTTGCTTTACTGAAATGTCGAATGTTTTGGTACCCGTAGCAGAAATATTAAATTTCGCAGAGCGTGGATAATAGGTGATGTTTGAATCACAGGAAAAAGTTAAATCTGTATTTCCAATAGATCTGTTGGTAGGGAATTTTAACCAGGAAGGAATATTATTAACATTCCAAACGGTATTAGACGTTATCTCAATTGTTTTTGAGCCCCCTTCTTTTTCAAAAGAAAAATCGAGAGGTTTTACCTCTAACATTGGAATGATTTTGAGTCCTTTCACCTCTTTTTTATTCGAAAAGGTACCTACTGTTCTAACCTCTTGTTCCGATGACCCACAATTTTCTTCGTATAATAACTCCACATAATAATCGCCTGTGGCTAAACTAATACCACCACTTGAGATAATTTGGTTAGCTGAAAATGATTTGTCAGGCATTAAAGTTTCCGTTGGATCTAAGGTAACCTTCGTCATTAATTGCCCACCTACTTTAAACAGTTTTAAAACAATACATCCGTTAAAATCAGCATTTCCTATATTGGTGAAATTGGCACTGACAGAAAAAACGTCATCGCTAATGATGGGGACAGGATCTATATTTATTTCGGAAGCCATGGCTAAAATAGGTGCTGGAACAACGACAACGCCACCACCTCCGCCTGTGGAACCGCCTCCACCTGTAGAACCACCTCCAGTCGAACCACCACCACCACCTTTAGCGCAGGCAACGGTAGGGTAAATTGCGTTTAAAGCCGCTATATCACCGCCACTTAGTCCTCCTCTTTGACCAATAGTTGTACCTGCTGCGGCAGGAGGCGTTTTCACAGTGATGGTAGGCAAGCCGTTTGAAGAAAAGGCAAAAGCGCCATAATGCATAATGGAACCATAATCGTAAGCACCTGATTCTGTACCAACACTCCCGTATTTATCAAAATTACTCCCATATCCTGATTCAATATTTGCTGTATTTACGGTGACGTAAGTATCTCTGTCATTTCTGGACTGCTCATGCCACATTCCTGCTGCATGACATATTTCGTGAACGGCCGCGCCAAAACCGCAAGCACTATGTACATTTATTTGCTGAGCACCTCCTATTTTACCCACATAAGACCAACAGGCAACATCTGTATCTTGAAAAAGGAGATAATCAGATTGGGTTGTTCTTGGGACTAAACAAATATTGGTACTTGCATTTACATGATCTATGGCACTATTTATTATACCAGCACTTGCCAATCCAGGGGGAATTGTATAATAAATGATACCCCCCGTCCAGGCCCAGGAAGAAAAAGGAATAATTCCACCTTTTTCCAATCGTCGAAGAATGTACTCTTCCTCTGAAAATAAGACTATATCCTCCCCTACAAATACCTTTCCGTCTCTGATATTAACGGTCAATTCTGACGGAGTATCCCTACCATCAAATAAAATTTTTGCTTTTTCAAATCTTCCTCTTGTATTTTGACCTGTTACCATGCTTACCAAGGTCAAAAAAAAGCATAAACTTAGGGCAAAACGTAAAATATTTGTTTTCATTAGAGAGTGGTTGCAATGATTCATTTAAGATCCTAAAGGTATATGTCTTTTACTTAAAAATTTGTACCCACCTAAATTTAACTATTTTTTGTCATTTACTATTAAAGGATAAAAGGAGATATAGCTGTTTTTTG
>JBILDL010000488.1:0-2548 GCA_044352635.1 Saprospiraceae bacterium
TTTTTAAGACCTGGAGAACGATTCAAAAATTCTTCATACAGCTGAATGTGTCTGCTATCAAGAGGAACGATCCAACCGTCTATAAAAAGATATTTAATTTGTGTTTTTGGCTCCAGTGGATCACCTGTAGTGACCATGATACTGGCTAGTTTTCCAACTTCCAGAGAACCTAATTTGTCAGCCACGCCAAAAATTTCAGCGGGAACGATGGTTACAGATTTCAATGCATCTTCTTTACTCATTCCATAAGCGGCGGCAAAGCCAGCATGGAAGGGTAAATTTCTGACATTTTCCTGATCATTGGTACGAATGGCTACTTTAACCCCAGCTTTCGACATGATACCAGGATTAGCATAAGGCTTGTCATAATAATCAGATTCTCTGGTAGGCAACGCAATAATGGGACCTGTTATAACAGGAAAACCTGATTTTGCGATTTTATCAGCGACTCTCCAACCTTCGGCAACGCCGGTAAGAACCACTTTAGCCACCTTTTTGTCTTGCGCCCACTTGATAGCAGCCTCAATATCAGATGCTTTATTTGTTTCTATAAGCAGGGTCATTTTTCCTCTGATAACCTCAGCGATACGAGCCATTTCCGGATTAGAAGCCACTTTTATGGAAGGATCTTTTGCAGCAGCATCCGTCACTTGAACATAGTATAACGCTTCCGTCCAAACATCATTTAACTGTTTAAGCGCCTTTTCCTCCTCTTTTTTCAACTCTTCGTCTGTTCTTCTGTCCCAAAAGCCGCGACGACCTGCACCAGGGAAATTTAATACAACGCCTTTAAAACCAGCATAAATCTGGTCAGGAGTATAGCCAACCAAATTAACTAAAGAAGCTGTCCCTGGGAAAAGACCACCCTGAGGAACTACTAATGTGGTGGTAATACCATCTACTCTTGTTACCGAAACGGCTGTGGCACTGGTATTAAAAGCAGTGATAGCCTCCATGTGCGGTGTTAATTCACCCAATTCGTCAGAGTCATCTGTCAGAGAAATAGACGAAACCTCAACTATACCCAGTTGAGTACCTCCGTCAATCATACCCGGATAAATGAACATTCCCTTACAGTCAATGACATTTGCGCCGGAAGGAATGGTGACATTTGAACCAAGTGCTGTTATTTTACCCTCACTTATGATTAAAGTACCCGAGACAGTTCCTTTAGTTACGGTCTCTATGGTAGCATTGGTTAAAGCGAAAGTACCCTTTGTCGATTTTTTTACCTGCCCAAAAGAGTGGGTTAAAACCAAAGTAAAAATCAGGGTAAAAACTACATTTATTTTCATGTGAATAAGTTAATTGCTAATGATAAATAGGATTTACTCACGCTCAAGACCGAAGAATGAAGCGGTATTTTCAAAAGCTCCTTCTAAACAACGATCGTGATTGTGCTGCTCTTTATGCAGAAAAAATCCAGTTTCCGCGCGCGTTGCACTTGCCTGAAGGCGCTGGTCTGCAGCATCTTTTGCCCTGTTGAACCGAACCACCCCATCTACAATGGTATATTGAGGAACGGCATAAATTGACAAAGGATGTCCATCAAAAATGGCAATATCTGCATCTTTGCCTACCTCTAATGACCCTACTCTTTGATCAATGCCAAGTTGTTTGGCAGGATTAATGGTGATTAAAGCCAAAGCTTCCTCGTCTGACAAACTACCATAGCGCTGTGTTTTTGCAGCCTCGTGATACAAGTGTCTGATGTATTCCTCGCTATCAGAATTGATAGACGTAACCACCCCATTTTTCGTTAAAATAGCGGCATTATAAGCAGTCGAATAATAAACCTCAAACTTATAAGCCCACCAATCGGCAAACACGGAAGCCATGGCACCATAGGCGGCAAGTTCAGGTGCTACTTTAAATCCTTCATTAGTATGCTGGAAAACCAATCTTTTAATCTGATAATCTTTACAAACATTCAAAAGCATCAAAATTTCATCAGAACGATAAGAATGGCAATGAATAATGATGTTCCCTTTAAGGATTTCCGCCATAGTTTCGTGTCTTTTATTATAGACAGGTTTCACTGCAGCTGGATTTTTAACTTTCTCCTTTTCATAGGTTTCCCAGCTGGCCATATAGGCTTTTGCATCTTCAAATCCTTTGCGAAAAACTTGTTCTACACCCATACGTGTAGCGGGAACAATGCGATTACCTTCACCATGCACACGCATTGGATTTTCGCCCAAGGCAAATTTAATCGTTCTTGGAGCCCCTTCCATCCTCATTTCTTCTGGATTTAAGGTACCGTATCTATGCTTAATAGTTTCGCACTCACCTCCAACGGCATTAGCAGAACCGTGCATGGCATGAGAAGCGGTAACACCCCCTGCCAGCGCCCTGTAAACAGAAAGATCTAATGGATCTAAGGCATCACCTACCCAAACATCAGCAGTACTTGGTCTTGAAGCTTCATTGACCACATCGATACCAATATGGGAATGCGCATCAATAATACCTGGCATAATGAATTTTCCTGTGGCATCAATGGTTTGGGCACCTGCCGGAGCAACTAATCCTTTTCCCATTTTGGTTA
>JBILDL010000489.1:0-2546 GCA_044352635.1 Saprospiraceae bacterium
AACAAAAAAATATTTCAAAAGGAATGACCCTTAGAGGTAGGAATTAAAACTCAGGCTTCTGCCAATACTATCAAAAAGTCACCTTGTTCAAACTTTATTTGATTAGATTTTATTGGATTCAGTACAATCCCAAATTTACCATTATTCACTATCTCAGGTTGTAAGGATCTAAATCCAATGGCGGTATGTCCCTGGTTAGAGGCACTTTCGATTACCTGATAAAAATCTACCGGTTTAGACAAATCCAGATATTCTTCCACAGGATTTAAATAAATCTCAGCACCTTCATCACTAAATAAATTTTCGTAAACCATTTCTAAATCCTTATTTTCAGCAATTTGCGTCATAAGAAGACTTAACAAATTATCACTAACAATAAAATCATCTGCTTTTGCCACCTCGGCGAGTTCTCTATTTTGAACATCCAGCATTTCCGATACCACTGAAAAATCCTTTCCAGCTTTTTCTGAAATATCTCTTAAATGTACTAGACAAATAAGGGTAATAGCATCAGAGATTTGAATACTACCCTTATTCATATAACTTAAAACAATAATATGATTGAATGAATCAATTCGTAACTCGTCCAATGTATTTCTATCATTAATGTTGCCATGTTGAAAATAAAGCGTAATATTCTGAAGTTCCTCAGAAAGCAAGGTAAGAGAATCTTTAATGTCATCAACTTCGCCCAAAATACTTACAGAAGAACCTTTAATAACATAATGATCTAATTCTTCGATAATCTTTTTTCCTTTATCGTTCCATCCTAAAATCAAGGTTGTTTCAAGCTCTTTCTCCTTTTTAGCATCAGGTATGAAGTTTACAGGCAAAATTTCTTTAGGAATGAGCAGTCTGTTAATTTTACTATCATCCTGCGCAATTATAATGAGCTGATCTTCCTTTTTTATAATATAATTCATGTCCGGATTTAGTAAAACCTTTCTATCACCAGTAAAAACACCCATAACACAAGAGTCTTCAAAAGAATATAAACATTGTTTAAATGTCAAACCAATGAGCCCCCGGTCGGAATAAAAATAGATTTCATCTCCATCAAATTGCAATAAGTCGGAATAAATAATACTTAATCCTGACTGTCTGCAAGTTTGGGCTGTTAATTTAGAAATTAAATCAGAAGAGAACACATAAGAAACCTCCTTACCCCCAACTAAACTTGCCACTTGCTTGTTTTCATTGTTTTTAATTTCAGCTATAATATGGTAAGGTTCTTTTTTTCGGTTTTTATTTCCAGTAATAGATAATACGGATTTTATGACTTGATTATCAGGATTTTCTTCGTTTTCAGGACTTAAAAGAATGATAGCTTTGGCTTCATTATAATTCACCATTAACAAGTCGCGTAAGTCCAATGGATTACCACTACGAACAATAATTTTAGATGTTTTGGTATCCTCGATTTTAGCTCGGATATCATCTTCCATTTCCACTTTATCTCTATCTGCAAGAATCACAATAATGGCCTTTTTTTGGCTTTCATTTGCAAGGCACGACTCAGAAATTACAGAATAAATCATAGAGCTATACCCTAAAATCAATGTATGATTGGTTTCAATAACTTTTGATTTGCCCTTTCTTAGATTGGAAATACTTTCATCAATTCCACTTGATATGGAACCAATAAGGGAAGAGAAAATGAAAAGACCTGCAATGGTTATAAGCAACATGAAAAGACGGAACGCCCAGCCTTCATCCCCTGTTACGGTGCCAGCATCGAGCACTCTCATAAGACTTTGCCAAATTCCTTCAATCAAATCAAAAGGTTCATTTTCTATTGGATTTGCACTTAGTCCAAAGATAAAAAGGAAAAAACCTGCTATTATTACCAATAGAAAAGTAACCAATGCCAACCAGGAAATAATGGCGATTGGTCCATTTGAGAGGGTATTATCAAAATTATATCTTAATTTTTCTTTAAAGCTTGCCTTTGTCATAATAATCTAAAGTTTAACTAAATGTAATGAAAATATTAATTTACACGATTTAAATTTGATTAATTTATAAAATTATTATTTTTAGAAATGAAAAAATTAGCCCTCTTTCAACGTCTTACCTTTTTAGGTTTTCTATTTTTAGTTAAACCTGTATTTTCACAAAATAATTCAACTTCAGGTGTGCCGGATAGTTTAATATCCCTTGATCTAAATGAGGTCATTTTTACGGGTAAAAAAATGAAATCCAATATTTTTAATACGGCGGAATCTATATCGATCCTTAATTCAAAATCACTATCCTTAAATTCACAGCGAAATACGCCCGAATTATTAAATGAAACACCAGGTGTATTTATTCAAAAGACAAATCATGGTGGAGGTTCTGCTTTTCTAAGAGGTTTAACTGGAAATCAAGTATTATATTTAATGGATGGCATCAGGATTAATAATGCCATTACCCGATATGGCCCCAATCAATATTTGAACACCATTGATCGGTTTAGTATAGATAGAATGGAGATCGTTCGTGGTTCAGGTTCTGTACTTTTTGGCTCAGATGCCATTGGTGGTGTCATAAATATGTTGAGCATA
>JBILDL010000490.1:0-2545 GCA_044352635.1 Saprospiraceae bacterium
AAATAAGCCATATTTACTGGTCAGGGATAAAGTCAGATGCGTTCGTCCATGATAACCACCTTCGAAACAAATAACGGCAGGTCTTTTTGTATAATAGCGGGCTATTTGAACGGCATTTTCCACTGCTTCAGAGCCAGAACCAGCCAATAAGGTCTTTTTTGGAAAATCACCAGGGGTTACTTTATTTAATAATTCCGCTAATTCAACGTAAGGTTCAAAGGTAGTGACCAATGCACAGGAATGTAAATATTGATCAGCCTGTTTATGAATAGCCTGCACCACTGCTTCCGGTCTATGACCCAGATTCAGCATGCCAATACCGCCGGCAAAGTCGAGTAATTGATTCCCATCGACATCCCAAACGAGCGCTCCCTGCGCTTTTTCGACCACTATTTCCGTAGATTTTGCCAAACCAGCTGGGGTAGCGGCCGTTCGCCTCGCAATAATTTCCTTTGCTTTAGGACCTGGAATCGAGGTAACTAAATTAATATTTTTCATTTTTCAACATTTAAACTTCAACACTTGAAGGTAATACAAGTAAAACGCCGGCATTGCCACAGGTTGGGTCTGATAAATAATCGGTCATCAAAGAAACCATATTGAATCCTATTTTCTGCTGAACAGAAACTGTAGGATCCATCAGGAGTCCATTTTTCAAGGCCTGATAATATTCCTCCAAGGAGTAATCTTTGGCATGGGCGGCAAAACCATTGAGCATGCCCACGGTAACCTGACCTTTCAGTCCCAAGGTATTAACCACCTTTTGCCTGGCTCTGTACAAGCGTCGGGCAATACCGAGGCCTCTGAATTCAGGAAACACGGCCATATCCATGCCATAAAGCCAATTTCCCTCTGACTGATGGGTCCGCATGAATCCATCGTCAAAAAGATCAGCAAATCGGTGCATTTCAGGATGTTCCGGATCAAAATGATATCTGATACTGGAAGTGCTTCCTGCTATTTTACCATCGATTTCAGCCACCCATTGCCCCTCTGGAAAAAGATCTACATGGGATGAAAAATGAATGTCCTTCATGCGCTCCTCCGGGATCAAATCGGGAAAAACCACCTCTTGAAGATGCGCTAATTGAGGGGCATCACTCTTTTCCATTTTCCTGATTAATAGGTTCATAAAGAGGGCATTTTTAAAATAAATTTATAAGGCTGAGGAAGAACTAAAAAACAATAATAAGGAGAGCATTAGCACATCTGAATCACTGTTCATAGCATCCTGCATGCGATGTAATAGATAAAAACTATCAAAGACACGCTACAATAATACAAGATAAATATATTCTTTTATCCTTTGAAAATATCATAAAATTAACTCACAAAAAAGAAGAAATACCCATCATTTAAATTAATGCTTCATTTTTTGAGTAATAATTAAAATATATATTATGACTAGAAAAGCGAACAGAATAATATAACATTTTCCACAGCTACGGTAAAAACTTTTCTCAAAAACCAGAAAAATCAACAGGACAAAACATACTAGCTATTTTTTACCAACTTCTGTATACAAATGGCGGATAAGCGTTGGAAAAGGAACTAAAAAGCCCGATTAAGCGTTGGCTTGGAAGCTGGAAATTTATCGTAAAACACGAAATTTTGAATAGATAAAAAATAATCCCTATTTTAAAAATGGGCTGCATTCAAGTCACAAATGCAACATAACTGGTTATTACAATCACTCCGGACTAGGTGGTCAATTTCGCCAGGTTATACAGTGGTAAAAAAGTACAATTAACCTCATTTTAATTAGGTACATTTACTTTCGGCAAAAATCCTTTTATTCGTTGCATATACCGACATTTCACTAAAAGAATTTGAAGGTAAAATGAATGGTTTTAAAACAAAATTAGACTATCCTTTTGCTGAATGTAAAAATTTAGAAAAAGAATTTAGGAATATTTAAATGGATTGAAGTATGAGTAACTTGGAAATCAATAATGGTAATACTGATTTAATAAGCGCCATCAGCTTGCTTATTGAGCAAAGCCAAAACCATATTGCCACGCAGGCAAATAGTGTACTTACCCATTTATTTTGGCATATTGGTAAACGAATTAATGATGAAATACTGCAAAACAAACGTGCAGATTATGGGAAACAGATTGTAGTAACAGTGTCGCAACAAATAGAAACAAAATATGGAAGGAGTTTTTCTGATAGGAATTTGCGAAGAATGATGCAATTTGCTACTGTTTTTAATGATTTCAAGATTGTGACACCACTGGCTACACAATTGAGTTGGTCCCATTTTATTGAGTTATTTCCACTCAAAACGGATGAAGCAAGAATGTTTTATGCAAAAAAAGCCATTGAAGAATCTTGGGGCAAAAGAACCCTAAAACAGCAAATTGCAAGAAAATCCTTTGAACGCAACGAAATAGCCAATACTCAAATGAGTACGTTTAAACCTGATTTATTAAACACCTTTAAAGACCCCTATATTTTAGATTTTCTAAACCTCAAGAACACCTATCTTGAGCAAGATTTAGAACGAGCCATTTTACAAGAATTAGAAACGTTTATTTTGGAA
>JBILDL010000053.1:0-8798 GCA_044352635.1 Saprospiraceae bacterium
ATTTTGACAGGTAGCGTCAATCGCTAAACCATTCTTCAATTTATAACCTACACCTATGTCAACAAGATTTTTAGGATCTGAAAATCCTGTAAACTGACCTGCATTTGAGTAGAATGAATCGTCATGTTGGAAAGCAATATTTCCCCTCCAACCTGTTTCAGGTGCGTAAATAGCACCTAAACGATATTTATTCTTAGGTATTCCTAAGTTGAAAATTAAGCCTGAACCAGGTGCCTCACCTAAGTCTTCCTCAGTAAAATCTGTTTTATTTACCGCAGAAAAGTTAGCAAAAACACTCAAATCATTGTTTATCGCATAGCCAAAACCTAAATCAACACCTACATAAGCAAGAGAACCGAATGTTCTGTAACCTGCTGCACTATGTACCATTCCGTCCTGAGGAACTCCAGTTGTTTCTACAGCTCCAAAGATAGGAGACAGCGGAGCGATCTGCGCAGCAAATGCTGCACCACCCTGAGCATAAGCACCTGCTACTGCAGCACTTATCTGCGCAGCTGTTGCCGCCGCAGTAGCGGCTGGAAGGCCTGCACCAATCAATGCCGCTTCTAACTGAGTTCTTACCGTAGTACCTACTTTTGAACTTAAATCCGCTGCAATATTTTGCTCTGTATATCTGATAGTTGGGCTGATAGCCGTAAAGTTAATGAATCCAGAAGATGCAATTCTGTAAACATCAGCAGAAACCATTAACTTTTTATTAATAACACCTTTGTAACCAAGTTCGAGCGTTCTTTCTGTTCTAATCTGTGGTTCAGTCGTATTGATTGGAGCTAAAGGTAAGCCTGTAAAGATATTATACCCTGTAAATTTACCACTTACTCCCGTTGGCGTGTTAGCTGGATTCGTTAAAATGGAACGAACGATAGGGAAAATAGTAGCAGGAAGTGCCGCTTGTAAACCTGTTAAAATAGCAGGTGTCACTGCACCATAAGGAATAGCCAAAGGTAAACCTGGTGTACCGTAAGGTAAACTAGGGAATCCTGGTGCGGTAAAATCAATCAGCGGGTTAGCTGGAAACTGAGCTATTTCTTTCTGCCCTTTTAACCAGATATCAAAGAGACCAGGTGCAGGTGTTGCTACAGGAAAGTCAATATACATTACCAAGGCATCAGGTGGCGCAGCCGTTTGGTTGTAAGAAGCTCTGAAAGTATGATTTTTAGATGCCTTATACACTAAAGCCAATCTTGGAGAAACCGCCTGTGCGTCTAAAAAGTTAAAACGGTCAAAACGACCTGCAGCAACAAATTCAAAACGCTCACTTAATTCAAAAGATGCTTGAGCATAAGCACCCAAAATATTATAATCGTCATTTTCCTCATTACGACCATATACCTGATTGAAGGTATTACTACCCGCTTGACGATAGTCAGCACCTACAGTAATATCAGCATTCAAGAATTTTTCCAGATTAAAATTATATTGTATCTGGCCTTCTACCTGACTTCTTTCGATAGCTGTCCTATTTCCTGTCTGATAAAGGAATGTTGGTCTTTCAGGACTACCTCCATCGTTGTAATTATAAAATACCTGAGCAAATAATCCTCCCTTTTGTACTCTTGCCTGACCCCAGTAAGCTATGGACTGAGAAAGTCCTTCTCCCTGAGAATTGTAAAAAACGGAACTATTGGCATTCATACCACCTGCAAGAACAACCTTAGTATCTCCAGATGGTCTCATTTCTAAGGTACCATTAATGGCGCTGTTAGACCAAAAATCCTGCATCATGTTTCCATCCCCGTCCGGATCAAGATCTGCTTTTGATAAAAGCACCTTTGCCTTTGACTGGTCAGCAGAGACAACACCGTTAGCAACCGTAGGATCAACAATAGACGTTCTGAATCTACTGGTTTGCCTGGTGAATACACCTGCTGAAGTAGTTCCTTCAGAACCATCTAATACAAACTCTCCACCTCTCTTATTATGTGCATTGATCTTGAAACCAATTTTTTTGTTTTTTGAAGCGGCAGCAACTCTGGTAGAAATACCCCAGGTTGACATTTCTCCACCCATTAATTCAACAGTGGTTCCAGGGAAGTCTATCGGACTTTTAGAGATAAAGTGAACTACACCTGCGGTTACACCAGGACCGTAAAGTGCACCTCCCGCTCCACGAACTACCTCAATTCTCTGTAAATCGATAGAGTTTAAGCCAGAAGCATCAGACTGAAAAGTACCAGTACCTGCGCCAACCAAACTTCTATAATCGAGAATGGGAAATACACCCGTTCCAAATAAGCCTGCAGAACCTCTCATCTCAATGTTCATACGCGCTGCTGACTGCTGTTGAATTTGAACACCAGGAACGTTTATCAATTCTCTGATTGGATCAACTGCCGAAGAAGCAGCTTGCATCGTTTTAGCTGAAATAACTGAAACCGATGCAGGAGCCTCCTGTACTTTTTCTGCTCTTCTGGATGCTGAAACGATAATTTCATCTAATGTGCTGATGTTTTCGTCAAGAACAACATCTAGTTTTTCGTTGCCTGAAGTTACATCAAGGACTTTAGCATTGTATCCAATAAAACTAAATTCTACTTTAAAAGGTGGTTTTGAACTGGTTTCTAACCGGTACATACCATCTAAATCGGCTGAGACACCTATTGAGGTTCCTACAACCACAACACTGGCTCCAACCAATGGCTCACCTTTTGAATCGGTAATTTTACCGCTTACTATGGTTTGCGCATTTAAGGCAAAACAAAATAATAAGGCCGGTAATAAAAAAATGTTTCTAAGTTGTTTTCTTAACATGGTACACTATTTTTGTTCATCAATCCAATTTAAATTTACATTCTGAATAACTGGATGTTTTACTATCCTACCACAAAATAATCAAAATTTTATATGGATTTATCTTTTTTTGTATTTTAAAAATTGCTTGCTAAGCAATTCCTACTTTTGTATTCTTTTTTACAAAAAATTAATTCCCTTGGAAACAAATAATGACGGTTCAATTAGCTTAAATAAATTTATTTCTTCTACAGGGATTTGTTCCCGCAGAGAAGCAGATACCTGGATTTCAGCAGGTAGAGTCACCATAAATAATCTTCCAACCCAACTGGGAAACAGGGTTTTTCCAGGAGACCTGGTGCATATTGACGGAAAACCAATAAAAGAAAACCCACCCTTACTTTATATTGCTTATCATAAACCGGTAGGTATTGTATGCACTACCGATCTAAAAGAACCTAAAAATATAATTAACCAAATCAAACATAATCAACGTCTTTTTCCTATCGGAAGGTTAGATAAAGCTTCCCATGGTCTTATTTTTCTTACCAATGACGGTGACATTGTCAATAAGGTGCTTCGGGCTGGAAATAACCATGAAAAAGAATACATCGTATCGCTAAACAAACCAATTACCGATATTTTTTTGCAAAAAATGAGAACGGGTATTCCCATTTTAGGGACGGTAACTAAGCCTTGTGAAGTAGTTCAAATAGATATATTTTCCTTTAAAATTATTCTAACCCAAGGATTAAACCGACAAATTCGCAGAATGTGTGCTTTCCTGGATTATGAGGTTTATTCCTTAAAAAGAATTCGAATCATGGACATTACCATTGACGGGATTAAATCTAATACATGGCGATATTTCACGCCTGCCGAAATGACGAAACTGGAAGATAAATTGAAATTTTCCTCTAAAACTGCCGAAGCCTCCCTGCCAAAAAAGGAATCTAATAATGATTAATGCTTAAAAACTAACATAGGATTTTTTATAGCCCCCGTTATTTCCCTAACAAAGGAATGTTCCATTAATCTTTCCCAAAAAGATCTTTCGTGAAATGTTACGGCTAACATTACCTCTGGGTACTCGCTTAGAAAATCAAGGATTGCGGCAAAGGGTTCTCCTTTCAAAATTTTGAAATCCATACCAACCTCCTCATGGTCTTCAGCAAAAGAATGTAATATTTGTTTCATCTTTGCTATGGCCTTATATTCATCTTCGTCTGTTTCTGAAACATGTAAAAGATGTAATTTTATACCTAATATAGAACACCACGGCAGGAGAACATCTAAGGTTGATATACTTCCCGATGAAAAATCTGTGGCGTAATAAATAGAGGTGAGTGGCGCCTCATTGGCTTCTTCTGGGATAATAATTACAGGAAAATCGACGCGATCTATTATTTTTTGGGTTGATTCTCCCCAAAAAATTCCTTCTAATATTTTCTTCTTCCTCTTTCCAATAATTAATAAAGATGGGGTGTATTTTTCTGCCAATAGCTCACACTGTTCAACAATATTCCCATAAACGAGCTCATGCTGAATTAAATTATCGCTTTTTCCTGATTGATTTTTTACATTCTCATCTGAGAATTTATACAGTTTTGACCTGCTATCTTCTTGAAATTCAATCCGATCTATGGGTTCTACATGTGCCAATACTATTTTATAGTTCAATCTTTCAGCAAAACGCATCGCTATACCTAAAGCAATCTTGCTGGAAGGGGTATAGTCTGTAAGGCATAAGATTGTTTTCATGGAACCCATTTCATACCATTAAGATAATCATTTTATTCCATTTTTGTCTTATTTTCCTTCAACATAGATAAAACTACGCCCACTGTTAAAGCGAACACAATAAAGGCTAAAGACAACCAATCTGGCAAATGAATTTGATGAGAAACCAACATTTTTATTCCCACAAATGCCAGTATCGCTACCAGGCTATACTTTAAATACTCAAATTTGTCTATAAAAGCGGCCAGAACGAAATACAATGAACGCAATCCTAAAATGGCGAAAATATTTGAAGTAAATACAATAAATGGATCTGTTGTGATGGCAAAAATAGCTGGAATACTATCGAATGCAAACATTATGTCTGTAGTCTCTACAACCATTAAGGCGATAAATAGGGGTGTTGCCACCCAAAGTTTTCCCTCTTTAATAAAAAAATGATCCCCATGAAATTTCGTCGTCACCGGAAAAAAGCGCTTCACCAATTTAATGGTCGGATTGTTTTCCGGGTGAATGCTTTCATGAGTTCCTGACTTAAGCATTTTATAAGCGGCATACAATAAAATGATACCAAAAATATAAACGATCCATGTAAAACTTTCCATCAGCACAGCCCCAACGCCTATCATTAATCCTCTAAAAATGATAGCACCTAAAATACCCCAGAATAAAACCCGGTGCTGGTTTGCCTGCGGTATGTTAAAGTAAGAAAAGATGATAGCTATGACAAAAATATTATCAATACTCAAAGATTGTTCAACAAGATAACCTGTTAAGTAAGTTATGACCGCCTCTTTTCCCGTTAAAACGTGGCTTCCTTGAGGCAGCCAGTTATTAGTGTAGGCAAAGTAAATAAAAACACTGAATAATAAAGACAAACTCACCCATAAGCCAGTCCATCGTAAAGCCTCCTTTGTACTTACATTATGTGGATTTTTATTTAAAACCCCAAGATCTATCCCTAATAAAATAAGGATAAGTAAAATAAAGCCTGTCCAGATAATCATAATTTTAGCTTGATATTAAAACAAAAAAGCCTCTGATTTACTTCAGAGGCTTTGTGAGGTCGGAGGCGGATTCGAACCGTCGTACGAGGTTTTGCAGACCTCTGCCTAGCCACTCGGCCACCCGACCCTATTTTCACATATTTTATATGAAGCGCAAATATACGTGTTTTTTTATTATTAGGCAATACTAATTTGATTATTTAATAAATATAGAGCCTAGTTAATTATTTTTTCCTTTTCCCACTTTTTTTCTAATTCTTCCATATTCGTTCCCCTTACAAACCGATAGGCCATTATAGCCTCTTTTGACACCTTTTTTTCGTAATAAACCAAGCCAATGCCTTTGGCATATATTTCCTTACCCTCAAATAACTGTCCGGTAACCCCCTCATTTTCAATTTCAATTTTTTCTTTTACCTTAAAAAAAATAGCTGGAATTTCCCGTTTATTCAAAGTAAACGTGGTATCTCCCATAAACATTCTGTTTTTTATAACGCTGTAAATAGTTGAATCATTATCATTTGATTTCCATTTTATGTGATAAAGAAAAATACCAAACCTATCTTTCACCACAAAGGGAAAACTATTTCCCGCCACAATCTTTACCTCGGTTCTTTGTTGTTTATACCCGTTAGTGGCATCGGGTAAGTCATAAATAAACAGGTCTTTCAAGAGTAATCCATTTTGTACTACCTCCTCCTGCACATGTTGTAAAGGAACCATATAGTTTTCATAAAAAGTACTGGAAAATATTTTTTCTTCCCCTTTTAAAAAACTCCTGTGATACCAGTAAACACTATCTGTCCCCGTATTTCCTGCCGATGCATAAACATAAACTTCTCCACTGGCCAATTTTTCCATTGGGAAATAATAACCTCTGATATCTCTTTGATTATTTTCTAAAACACAGGCAGACAAGGTAAAACACCACAAAATATAAGCAGGAACACCTATATAAAACCTTGCACTAAAAGGGTGCTCCCAACGTTTTTTATTCATTTATCTCATATTATTTGTTCAGCTTTACAAAGACAAATGACTTTTTATGTCTTGTAATACCTATAAAAGGTCGTATATTTGCCTACTCACAAAATTAACCTAAATAGGAAATAAAATGTTTGAAAATATAGGCAAGTCTTTGCAAAAATTATTCGGAAGCAAACAGGAAAAAGATATTCTTAAGTTCAACCCTATCATTGAACAAATTCATCAATTTGGGGACAACTTAAAAAATCTTTCTCATGACGAGCTGAGGCAAAAGACCACAGAATTTCGGGAAAGAATTAGCGATTATCTTTCCGATATAGACGACGCTATCGAAAACTTACGTCAACAAACTATTGATTCTGAAGAGCTTTCCGATAAAGAAAATCTTTTCCTTGAAATTGATACTTTAAAAAAACAGCGGGATCAAGAACTGGAAGTTATATTAAAAGAGATTCTTCCCGAGGCCTTTGCGGTAGTTAAGGAAACGGCCATTCGTTTTAAGAATAATTCAACCCTTTCTGTTACTGCCACCGAACATGATAAAAATCTGGCCGTACAGTCAGGAAAATCGTATGTTTCCATAACAGGAAATCAAGCGACCTGGAAAAACCAGTGGACTGCAGCAGGTGGTGCCATTACCTGGGATATGGTGCATTACGATGTTCAGCTTATCGGTGGTATGGTTCTTCATGAGGGCAAAATTGCTGAAATGGGAACGGGTGAAGGTAAAACTCTTGTAGCTACTTTACCCGCTTATCTGAATGGATTAAGTGGCCTGGGCGTACATGTTATTACCGTAAATGACTATTTAGCCCGTCGTGATGCTGAATGGATCGGCCCAATCATGGAATTCCTCCTTTTAACTATCGATTGTATCGATAAATATACCCCTCACTCCGAACAGCGTATTCAAGCCTACAGTTGTGATATAACTTACGGAACAAATAACGAATTTGGTTTCGATTATCTTCGTGATAACATGGTCCGTACTACTGAAGAAAAAGTTCAGGGCAAACACCATTTCAGTATGGTTGATGAGGTCGATTCCGTTCTTATCGATGATGCGCGAACGCCTCTTATTATTTCAGGTCCCGTTGGCCCAGCCGCCGAAGATCAGGAATATTTTGAGCTTCGTCCAAGTGTTGAAAAACTGATAAATGAACAGAAAAAATTAGCCAACGAATATCTGATTGAGGCAAAAAAATTATTCGCCGCCGGAGCTATTGGAGTAGAGGAAGGAACTGCAGGTATGGCCCTGCTTCGGGCTTATCGTTCCCTCCCAAGAGCAAGACCTTTGATTAAATTCCTAAGTGAGGAAGGGGTTCGTGTTTTATTACAAAAAACAGAGAATCATTACATGCAGGAGCAATCCAAAAATATGCATTTGGTCGATGCACCACTCCTTTTTAATATAGATGAAAAAAATAGACAAACAGAACTTACCGAAAAAGGCGTAGAATATTTGTCCACAAACTCCAATGATCCCAGTTTCTTCATGCTTCCGGATATCGTTTCTGAAATGGTGGAAATTGAAAATCGAAAAGACTTTTCTAAAGAAGAAAGTGAAAACGCAAAAACTAAGCTAGCTCAGGATTATGCCGTTAAAGCGCGCAGAGTACATACCATAAATCAGCTTTTAAAAGCTTATACTCTTTTTGAAAAAGACGAGGAATATGTGGTAATGGAGGGTCAGGTTAAAATTGTCGATGAACAAACCGGACGTATGATGGAAGGTAGAAGATATTCTGACGGTCTTCACCAGGCGCTGGAAGCTAAGGAAAATGTGAAGATTGGAGAAATTACCCAAACTTACGCCACCGTTACTCTTCAAAACTATTTCCGTATGTACCACAAATTAGCAGGTATGACGGGTACAGCTGAAACCGAAGCCAATGAGTTTTGGCAAATTTATAAACTCGATGTCGTTGTTATTCCTACCAATAGACCGATTCAAAGAATTGATCATGAAGATTTTGTGTTCAAAACAAATAGGGAAAAATATAATGCGCTCATAGACCAGATTAGTTTATTAAGCAAAGCTGGTCAACCAATTCTGGTAGGTACGACTTCCGTTGATATATCTGAAAAGTTAAGCCGTATGCTCCAGCTTAAAGGTCTAGACCATAACGTACTTAATGCAAAACAACATCAAAGAGAAGCAGAAATTGTTGCTGAAGCAGGTCGTCCGGGTAAAATTACCATTGCAACCAATATGGCCGGTCGTGGAACAGATATCAAGATTAATGAAGAGGTTAAAAAAGCAGGAGGATTAGCTATTATAGGTACGGAAAGACACGAATCGAGGCGAGTTGA
>JBILDL010000054.1:0-8789 GCA_044352635.1 Saprospiraceae bacterium
ATCACCGAGGATAGCAGGAGTCCACATTTGACCGTGTAATTCATTATCACTATAAGTAAACGGCCCCTCTACCTGATCCATAGAAAGGTTATATATCCATAATTTAGCGTTTGGCGGAAGATAAAAATCGGACATTCCCAAATTCAGGGATAATGCGCCTGCAGATTGAATACGCAGCCTCCATATTTCGTTCAGACCATCATTTGAGGTCGTCCAATCGCCGTGTGTAGAAGGTTTTAGAGAAGTATTCCTGGTGATAGCAAAAGAAGGATTCAAACCCTTTTTACGTTTTTCTAACTCTTCTTCAAGTAATTTTTCATTATTTACTCTTGGAAATCTGATGGGTTTAACGGTTTCAAGTGCCAATTTCCCTAAAGGCATGGTTTTTTCAGGTAGTTTTTGAGCTAACAATAAACCACCTGAAAAAACGGCCACGAAGAGAAAGCCCCATTTTTTAGAACCTAAAAAACAAAGCGTTACTGAATAAAAATTTCCCATTATCCCAGAAATCTCTGAAAAGCAGATTATCAACATAATAAACCATACTGCCCTGCCCTACTGACTCGGCACCTATAACCAAAGATTCTTTAAATTTTTCCAAAGCCTTATAGCCTACATAGCCACTTGGTTTGAACGACTTATCTGTAATACCTATGTTATAGGCATTTTCACCACTCAGTTTAAACGTAGTATTCGTCGTCTTCAATGAAAAATAAGTATCTGACTGCCCGTAAGCTAAAGGGTGAGAATTATCTAATTTTACTTTAAAGATAGCTCCTGGTGTGCCTTCGCTTAATTCCCTACGATCGTCCCCTGTATAATCAGATAATAATACATTTTTACCCGTTGATTTTGATGCATCCTCCTCATTATTTTTCAGTGCAAATCCCGATTTACCGCTTACGAGGGACAAGGCATCGCCCAGAATAATTAATCTTCCCCCTTTTCTTACCCAAGTGGTGAAAGAACTAAGCATATTATCTGAAAATCGGAAATAACCCTCGGGAACAATGATAACATTATAAGCATCTAAGTTATATCTGTCCATTCTTGCAGCATCCAAAATAGCCACTGACATATTCAATTCCTGTTCTAAATAGAACCAAAGATGACCCAGATCATTAGCATTAGCCTGTTCACCCCCTAAAACAGCTACATTGGGCGATTTCAGTAACTGAAAATTACTTGAACCCAGATCACTTCCTGCGTTGGCAAAGCCCGTGGCAACAGAAGTTACTTTGATTTTATTTTCACTGGCCGTAGCAGAAATTATATCTGCTAAATTTGATATTTTAGGATTATCTCCTCTGGTTATCACTAAAGTACCCCGATCATAAGATTGATCTTCAACCAAAAAAGGTTCATTCGCTACCCTTACCTGAACCCCTTTTTTAAGAATCTTAGTTAAAAATACCGCTTGCTCCAGTGATTCCCATTTCACCAAATAGGCATAATTACTTTTTGTATTGAGTGCAGCTGGTTTGTCGAAAACAAAACCTTTCACCTCGGGTTCGATACAGGTTTGAGTAGCAAACCCAGGCAGGCCATAAGCATAAATAAGTGACCAGGCCGTGATATCGTAAGTATTTGAATCTTGAACCTCCACTTCCGGGTCGAGTAAAATTTGCGCCATCATACCTCTTGGTTGACAGGCATTGATCATCAAATCTCCCGATTCTATTTCGAGAGAAGTATTCTTACCAGTTTCATATTGATAAGCCGATACATTCATTTTCTTTGAAGCAGTGCCGTAACTGATGCCATTTTTATCGAGCAAAGCACAGAATCTTTTTAACCGATCTGGGAAGGCCGACTTTTTTATTACATAAGTTTTATACATCCCTGTAGGATTCTCCAACGATTTCTTAAAGAAAGCGGCGAATTCTGTATTTAATCTAGCGGCATTGTTTGCGGCCATTTCAACGGTAGAAAGAGCAGTTGTTTTATGATGAGCTATTCGATCAGACAATCTCAACGTATCTCCATTGGGTAAAAGGATAGCCAAACCTGCCCCAATACCCCCTTGCTCGTAGGTCATTCCAATGGCCCCGTTGTAGGTTGGATAAGTATCGCCATAACTTGGATATAGTAAGTCAAAAACTTCTCTGGTAAAATAAAGCCATCCATTTGCGTCGAAGTACCTGGCGTGATTTTTACCAATTTGAAATTGAAAATCCTTTTGCCATTTTGTCACATAACTATGATATGGATTAGCTGCCGGAGCGAAATAATAAGGACTGGAATAGCCTTGCTCGTGAAAATCGGCATGAATTTGAGGCATCCAACTCAAATATTGTACGGCGCGCTGCTGCGTTTCCACTTGTGTTTGCCAGGCCCAATCTCTGTTAAGATCAAAATAGTAATGATTTGGCCTGCCTCTTGGCCAGGGTTCCTGATGTTCCCTACTTTCCGGCCGTACATCAGGTGTTTTACCAGCTATTTGTTTATACCAATGAGTATATCTGGAATATCCATCCGGATTCAAGCTCGGGTCTAAAATAACCAGTGTATTTTTTAGTTGTTTCTTAATATTATCATCTGAAGCACTGGCCAATTCAAAAAGAGTAATCATGGCCGTTTCAGAACAAGATGCCTCATTTCCATGGACACCAAAACTTAACCAGACAATGGAGAGATTATCCCATTTAGGATCTGTTTTCCCAGGGAGTAATCCTGCTCTTCTTTGGTTGTTAGTCCTGATTTGTTCTAAGTTAGCCAGATTTTCAGGCGTTGAAATAAAAGTCAACAATAAGGGTCTATTCTCAGTAGAACGACCATATTCTATCAGTTTTACCTGAGTACTATTGTCAGCCACGTGCTTGACATACTCAACCAGAGATTCATGCGGGGTAAACTCTTCTCCAAATCGATTAGAAAGGAAATTATATGGCGATTTTAGCTGTGAGAAAAGCGAAGCATTTACCCCTAAAATAATAAGAAAAGAGATAATACACTTCAGCATAAAAGGTCGAATAAATGGCATAAAAACAGTAATTAGGAAGATGAACGAATAGAACAGACTAAAATAATATTAAAATACGGATTCCGCAATTTTTTTAATGGTATCCACATCACCCATAGTGTAATAATGTAAACAAGGAACTCCTGCTGCTTTAAGCTCCTGACTTTGCGCAACACACCATTCAATGCCCACTTGGCGTTTAGCCTCCATCGTTTTTGCCGAAAGGAAAGCTGAAACTAAATCTTCCGGAAGATTAATATAGAAATGCCGGGGAATAGAACTAAGCTGATACAGTTTAGTCATTGGTTTTAAACCTGGTACAATAGGAATATGAATGCCCGCATTTCTACAACTTTCTACGTATTCAAAATATTTTTTATTATCGAAAAACATTTGAGTAACGATATAATCAGCACCAGCCTCAACTTTCTTTTTTATAAAAGCGAGATCACTTTCCATATTTGGAGCCTCAAAATGTTTTTCCGGATAGCCGGCAATACCAATACAAAAATTAGTTTTTTGACCATTTTCAATATTTTCATCTAAATATCGACCATGGTTCATATCATCTACTTGCTTAACCAAATCGAGCGCGTAAGCATTTCCGCCCGGTTCAGGGACAAATTTAGAGTCAAATTGCAGGGCATCACCCCTTAAGGCAAGGACATTATTTATTTCGAGGAAATTTAAATCAATGAGCGCATTTTCAGTATCCTCCCTGTTAAAGCCACCACAGATGAGGTGTGGAACGGCATCTACCTCATATCGATGCATTATGGCAGCACAGATACCCACCGTTCCAGGTCTTTTTCTTATGGCTGTTTTCTCATAATAACCCGAATCCTGCTTTTTATAGATATATTCCTCCCGGTGATATGTCACATCAATAAAAGGAGGCTTAAACTCCATCAACGGATCTAAAAGATTAAAAATATCTTGCATACCACTCCCTTTCAGCGGCGGTAGAACTTCAAAAGAGATCAGCGTATTATTGCCTGCATTTTTTAAATAATCAGTTACTTTCATACATATAATTGTCTAATAAAAAAGAACGCCAAACAGAATGAACCATTTAAAGATGTAAAAGTTAACAACATCTACAAAGAAAAGTTAATTTGCGACAAATTTCTGCAAAATTTATGAAAAGGATATTATTTCCCACTACGATTTCGAAAGGTAGAGCCTACCTGACGTTATTTATTCTAAGTTTGATTTGGGGGACGTCCTTCATATTAATTAAAAAAGGTCTGAGTGTTTTTCCGCCCGAACAGGTTGCCAGCTTGCGTATGGGGATGTCAGGATTAATATTTTTACCCTTTATGATATTACAGTTTAAAAAATTTGACTGGAGCAAGGTTCATTTAATTATTTTTGTTGGACTGGCAAGTAGTACGATACCGGCATTTTTGTTTGCCAATGCACAAATGCATATCAGTTCATCCATGGCTGGTATTTTAAATTCACTGACTCCGTTATTTACTTTATTTCTGGGTATTTTATTTTTCAATTTACCTTTTGCCTGGCTCAAAATATTTGGCGTAATACTCGGTCTTGCCGGCGCTTATTTATTGCTTACACAAGGGTCGATTTTCATCCCAGAAGGAGAAGTACGCTGGGGCATATTAGTGGTTATTGCCGCTTTATTATATGGTACTGGAACGAATGTAGTGGGTACAAAACTGAAAGGAATGCCAAGTTTTCAAATTAGTATTTACTCTTTTGGGTTAACTGGCGTGCCCTTATTTATCTATCTCATTGGATTCACCAATTTCACAGAAATTTTGAGTGTTCAGCCTGGAGCATGGCAAGCGGTGGGTTATATCTTCTTTTTATCCTTAGTAAGCACTGTATTAGCTTCTGTTATATTTTTCGAACTCATTCAGCAAACCTCTCCCCTTTTTGGATCTATGGTAGCCTATATGATGCCACTAGTGGCTATGATGTGGGGATTTTTAGACGGAGAAATAATGGGTTGGTGGAATTTTGCCGGAATGTTTTTGATTTTATTCGGCGTTTATTTAAGCCGAAGTAGGTAAGTTTTTCTTGTTTTTGTCACAAGCGCCATCACAATGTCCATAAAGATTTAGGGAATGATGCGCAATTTTAAAGTGAAGAAGTTCACCCATCATCGTTTTTATTTGTTGAATTCTTGGGTCACAAAACTCTAGCACCTTACTACAATCCAGACAGATTAAGTGATCATGTTGTTTGAAACCAAAAGATTTTTCGTACTGAGCGAGATTTTTACCAAATTGATGACGCTTCACCAGATCGCAATGAACCAGCAGCTCCAGCGTATTATAAACCGTAGCCCTACTCACCCTATAACTTTGATTTTTCATGTGGATATAGAGCGCTTCGGCGTCAAAATGATCCGTTCTATGGTAAATTTCCTCTAAAATAGCGAATCTTTCCGGTGTCTTCCGCTGATTCTGTTGTTCCAGAAACGCGGTAAATATTCTTTTTACCTCTGTAAAAACTTCATTCGTAGTTTTTGTCTCAACCATAACCTTTCTATTATTTAGCAAAATTAATCAATCTAGCCTAACCACCGAAGAAATATTATCGAGCGCCTGTAAAGATTTAATAACCATGTGAAGCTGGTCCGTATTTTTAATAATTATTTTTAGCCTGCACTCAAAGTAACCCTCATCGCCTTCAATGGCCATAGAGCGAATATTCAGGCCTAATTGTGAGGAAATCTGGTGAGAAAGCTGTTCAATTACACCAGGGCCACTATCTACCCCTATTATTTTAATTTCCGCAATAAAATTCACCTCGGCATTAGATTGTTGCCATGAAGCAGACAAAATCCTATAACCATAATTCACCATTAAATGCGCGGCATTAGGGCAGGAACTTCTATGAATTTTTAGTCCAACATTATGAGTTAGAAAAGCAAAAATATCATCGCCGGGAAGTGGATTACAACAATTTGCCAGACTATACTCATATTGTTCTGCTGACTCCCCATTGACCAATAGCTTAGGTTTCTCCGAGGGTTTAACAGGCGTTTTCTTATCTGCAGCCTGTTTATCCAACTCGGGAAAAACAAAAGGGACTGAAATTTCTTTTAATTTGCCAGCGTCAACGTGAAAACGTTTAAAAATATCCTGAATATCTCTGGTTTCAGTAGCTATATCGAAATAAAGATCAACGGACGATTTGTAATCGAATACCTTTAAAATCAGTTCTAAAGATTCCTCAAATTCAACTTTCAGATTTTTTAACTTCCTTTCTAAATATTCCTTTCCTATTTCACCTTTTCTTTTTCTCTCCTCCTTCATCGCAGACCTTATTTTGGCCTGCGCTTTGCCTGTCGTGGTCATCTTCAACCAATCTTCCGAAGGTTTTTGATTTTTTGACGTATGGACTTGTATCTGATCTCCATTTTTCAATACTTTACCAAAAGGAACCAATTTATTATTGACTCTGACGGAAGTGCAATGATACCCAACATCGGTGTGTATATGGAAAGCAAAATCAAGTGCTGTAGAACCTGCCGGAAGCAACTGAACATCCCCTTTAGGCGTATAAATATAAACCTCTTCCTTAAACAGACTATTGGCTCGAAAATCTACTAAAAACTCAATAGCATTGGCTGAGGGATTTTCTATGGTTTCCCTTACGGAATCTAACCAACGTTCATAAACATCTGGCTGTGAGGATATTCCTTTATATTTCCAATGCGCGGCATAGCCCTTTTCTGAAATTTCATCCATCCGTTCGGTACGAATCTGGACTTCAACAAAGCGACCACCGGGTCCAATCACCGTAGTGTGTAATGACTCATAACCATTGGATTTCGGCGTTGTAATCCAGTCTTTTAATCTATCCGCGATAGGTGTATGGACATCGGTTACCACGGAATAAGCTTGCCAACAACTTATCCGTTCTTTTTCAGCGGGCACATCGATGATGATTCGAACGGCAAACAAATCATAGACCTCTTCAAACTCTACCTTTTTAGTTTTGATTTTATTCCAAATAGAATAAATAGATTTAGGCCGACCAAAAATTCGATAAGCAAAACCAAGTTCATTTAATTTTTCCTTTAACGGCGCAATAAATGTATTAATATAATTTTCTCTGTCTTTTTTTGTCTCATTCAGCTTTTTAGCCATCTTCTGATAAGCCTCAGAATCTGTTATTTTCATACAAAGGTCTAAAAACTCTGTTTTAAAGTTATATAAACCTAACCTATGAGCCAACGGAGCATATATATAACTTGTTTCAGCAGCTATTTTCAGTTGTTTGTGACGTTCCATAAACCCGAGGGTTCGCATATTATGCAACCTATCTGCCATTTTAATAAGCACCACCCTGACATCATCAATCAAAGTAGAAAGCACCTTTTTGAAATTTTCCGCCTGGTGACTTTCCGCATTATATGCTGCATCAAGCTTTGTGAGACCATCTACGATTTTAGCTACACGAACGCCAAATCTATTTTCAACATCAGATAAGGTTATTTCTGTATCCTCTACAACGTCGTGTAAAAGAGCGCAAATGATGCCCGTTGGACCTAACCCGATTTCCTCGGCACAAATTCTTGCTACGGCTATAGGGTGTAAAATATACGGATCGCCAGATTTTCTTCTTTGATTAGCATGGGCCTTTAGCGCAATTTCATAAGCTTCTCTGATATCTTTACGATCTTTTTCGTCCATTGAAACTCTGATAGATTGAATCAGCCCCTCGTATGCTGTTTCAACTACTTTACGTTCTTCTTGCACACCTACCAAAAATGTTTCCATACTCTTTTAACAAAAATAAATTTAATTAACTATTAGATAACGTCTAAAATACTCATTTTGTCCCATTTAACCATCATTTTATTCTTCTAAAAAAAAATTATGACTAAGATTCAAATTATATTTTTTATTGACTATAAAATAACTTATATTTGCGGTCAAATTATTTAAAAGCTGAATAACAGCTCATTTTATTGATTGTACGCGGGTGTGGCGAAATTGGTAGACGTGCCAGACTTAGGATCTGGTGCCGCGAGGCGTGGGGGTTCGAGTCCCTTCACCCGTACAAATGTTATATTTGCAGTTATCCTTCTTGGGTAACTGCAAAATTTTTTTAGTCTTACCCATTTCATTAATTTAAATAATTCAGCCTTATGCCAACTGTCGTCAGAGAAAATGTGGATGAATTGAGTGCCGTTCTTACTGTTAAGCTTGCAACAGATGATTATCTGCCTAAGTTAAACGCCGAGCTAAAAAAGTATGCCCAAAAAGCTCAAATCAAAGGCTTTAGGAAAGGAAAAACCCCTGAGAGCTACGTAAAAAAATTGTATGGTCAGTCTGTACTTCTCGATATTGTTAATAATGAAGTAAAAGAGGGTCTGTCAAACTATATAAGGGATGAAAAACTTCTCTTGTTTGGTGAGCCGCTTATTAATGAAAAACAAGTTATTTATGACTTCGATGTTTTTCATTTAGAACCCATGGATTTCCTTTTTGATGTCGGCCTTTATCCTGAAGTCAAATTATTGGGTCTTGACAAAGAAACTACCTATGATTACTTTGTTCAGGAGGTGGCAGATGATAAAGTGGAGGAAGCTTATCAGAATTTGTTAAAAGATTTAGGGGAACCCTCTCCTGTTGACAGTGGATTTACCCAGGGCGATTTGTTAACCTGTGATTTTACCGAACTCATTGACGGCGAGGAAAAAGCAGATTCTCTCAGAGTAAATAACATTATCAGCTTTGATGATGTAAGCGAAGATATAAAAGAACAGCTCAAAAAACTATCTGTTGGAGATTCTTTTACCGTTGATAAAGTTACTGATCTTGATGCCAGACTGGAGGAAAAGTTG
>JBILDL010000491.1:0-2536 GCA_044352635.1 Saprospiraceae bacterium
TTTTGTGTAAGAGCTACCATTAAATTCAGGTAATCCACCCTTAACAACAATCCGGCTTACACAATTATTGATCAAACAATTTTTAGTAACCTCCTCAATAATGACCGGATTAAGATAAGTAACTTGAATAGCTTCAGAAATATTTACATTTACGCAAGCTCCCGCCACGGTTGAACCAGTGGCAGTCTCATACTTCTTTCCATCAAAATCGTCCAAAGTAGCGGGTGCAAACCAATAGCTTACAGCACCTCCGCCAGGATTAAAAGAAGCTTGTAATTGACCTTGATTGAAAAAAGTCAAGTCTCCGTTTATTTTTTCTTTGACCATCCAAAGTCCGGAAGTTTGCGAAGTAAAGGTTCCGCCTACGGATGTTTGTGTTAGTAAACATGGATCTGTCAGAATATTTGATAACGCAGGCCCAGTTGGCCCTTTAGGCAAACATTTATACATAATATACCCAATACCAGGCGGTGTAGCGGGTTTTGGGTCACCTGAAAGCCTGGAATCACCATTATGTAAAATGGATACAGAGTCGTTTTTACATAGATAAATATGCTTTTTGTCCGAAGTAGCCGTGCTTTTATTGGTCGGCGCACTATTTCCTAAACGAAAGGTACCAGCAAAATTGTCGCAGGCCATTCGTAAACCAGAAATACTACTTTGTGATTTGTTAAAGTCAACAGGCAGAAAGGTAGGTGATTGACCTAAAAGGATTATTGGCAGGGCAATCAAAAGTAAAATGGAAGTAATGCGCATGGATTCAATTTTCCTGATTAAGCCTTTTTGCTTAATTTGGTTTTGTGAAATGAATGAATGTATTTGAAACGATGATTTAAGGGTCAAAAGTACGTCATAACTTAGCTTTTTACCAATTATGATTGTTTTTTTGACTTCATAATTTTATTATCTCTCCATTAATATTTAACATTCTCAGTTTTGGTAAGTAAGCTCTCGCTTCTTCCATAGATGAAAAATTTCTAATGATAATCTGGTACTGTTTAATTTCATTAGTTATATCCTTTTCTCGTATGATTACTTTTTTTTCTACCTGCCTCTGAAATTGTTGCATATAATGAAGCGCTTGCTCGCGTTCATGAAAATATTTTATGATTATACCGTAATAAATGGTCTCACTATTTTCTGATATATTGGGTTGATTGGGTAGTAACGCAGGCCTGTTTAAATGTTGTAAACTTTGATAACCACTTTTGTCACTCACATTTCCTGTTAGTGACCGTTTGTTTTCTTCCAAATTCCAGGTGTTTAGTTTCGATAGCAGATTACTGGCATTCATGGCTTCATCTATACGAACAAGCTGGTTTCCAGAGGCGTCAAATAAAATCATCGTTGGCAATGCATTTACTTTGAAAAATTGTTTTTCAGCATTTCCTATCGAGGTTTCTATATTAAGTTCAAGAAATAAGGCATTTTCATTTAAAAACCGGGCTAAATCCGGGTCTGTAAAGGTATTTGTTTTCATCCACTGACAGAGTTGTACCCATTCAGCATGGAAATATATAAATAATAATTTTCCTTCTGAACTACTCTGCTTCATAGCGTCTGCCACAGTTCTGTTGCTGCTTATAACAGGATTTTTCACCTGTCCTTCGACAAAATAGGATGACAGTAAAAAAACAAGGACAATTAATCGGTGCATAATAGAGATGGAAATATATGTATTGTTATTAAAATGTAAAAATGGGATTTTTTTTGGTTAAGGTCTAATGACAATCAGTGATTGAGGTTTGAACTTATTACCTGAAGCATCGGATAGTTCATACCAGTAATAACCTCTTTTTAAGGCCGTTAAATCAATCTTGTCCATAAAATATCTATCTTTTATTATATAAGATTTTCTAAATTGTTCGCCGCCTAATTGATTCCAAATAATGAGTTTGTAGTTTCCCGGTGGCAATGAAATAAAATCAAATCGCACCATGCCTAAAGTAGGATTTGGTGCCGGATAAGCATTAGGCTTTATTTGTCCCATGGGAAAAATATTTCTTTCGGGAGATGGCGTTCTGAAACTTATTTTTTCAGCTTTCAGATTGTTTTCAGTAGGGTCCATCTTGACAATTACCACTGTCTCACGATAATCGGGGCTATGAAAATGATAAGAAATACGCTGCGAACTTTTTAACGGGATATTCACTATTTGCCATGATCGTCTTCCTATCTTTGTTTCAATCCGCACAGGGATATATTTATCCACTCTTTTTTCCCGAAGTACATCCATTATTTCGCCGGGCAGGACCATTTTGCCGTACCCATCTAAAATAGTTTGCCGTTCTATGGTATATTTTATACGTATGGAATCGGGTTGTAGTGTAAATAGCTTTAAGAAACTTGGATCGGCATTCAGTTTTGAAAAGGTAACAAAACAAGTGGCCTCATCGTAAAAACCGCTGCCATATCTTATATTAGCCTTCTTTTCAACCAGGGGGTCTGTGAAAACCCATTGAGAAAATTTAGCATACCCCAGAAAATCAGGCCCATTCCCAGCAAGCCAGAGCAGTTCCGACTTGTCTTTAGTGAA
>JBILDL010000055.1:0-8773 GCA_044352635.1 Saprospiraceae bacterium
ATGAACTGATAAGTATTCCGTTAAATAATATGTCAACGGAAAAAGTATATAAAATCAAAGGCTTAAAAGGAGAATTTATTCCCGGTCAAAGATTTTTAGGACAGTCTTTGAGTTTATCATTAAACGGTCAACTAAAGGAAGCAGGGCAATACCAGGTTGTTGACGAAAGCGATAATGTCATTCATGAATTTGCCTTCAATTTTAATAGATTGGAATCTGATCTTTCCTACTTTTCATTTAATCAGCTTAAAGAAAAACAGGGTGATTTTTTTAAAGTTTTTACTCCCGGAGAAGCCTCCATTTTATCTGCCAATGTTTCGGAGCAAAATCAAGGCGTAATTTTATGGCGTTATTTTTTAATCGCTGCGTTAATCTTTTTACTTTTGGAAACTTTTATTCTTAGATGGTGGAAATAATGTATTTCATGAATGCCGAATAGTTTTAAAAAATCAAGTTGGTTCATACTGTTTTGTCTCCTTACTATATCTTTAATAAGTTATCGGTGGAGTGAATGGATCAATCTTCCATCTCATTATGTAGTTGAGCCTTATGGAGATGGTATTAAAAGCTATCTGGTGCCACTTTATCATATTAAATTTGATAAAACCTACAATCACTACGATGGAATGAATTATCCTTATGGTGAAAACATTGTGGCGGCTGACGGTTTGGCAACTGTTTCATTTCCTCTAAAATGGTTGTATAAGAATGGGATAGATCTAACAGATTATTTGCCAAAAATTATTCATTTCCTTCTACTTTTTAGTTTTTTGGTAGGTGTATTATATATTTATAAGATAGGTCTTTTACTCGGCTTACCTATTTATTTAGCTGCTGCGACATCCTTAACTATTGCTTTTTTATCGCCCCAATTATTGAGAATGGAAGCCCATTTGGGTTTGGCTCATCTGGCAGTTATTCCTGGCTTGTTGTACTATTGGCTTAGGTATAGTAAAAAGCCCTATTTTAAAACCCTCGTTCCCCTCATAATACTTACCTTTCTTGCAGCAGGTATTCACTTTTATTATGTTGCTTTCATATTCTCCTTTTCATTACTTTTTTCTTTTTTCTGGTATTTTTTTTCAGAGAAAAAACCGCCGGTTCCCGTTTTTATAATGCATGTAATTGGTGCAGTGCTTATTCCATTTTCGCTTTTATTTATGTGGGTAAATGGCGGAAATCAACCTTTGGACCGAAGTCCGCAACCCTGGGGCTTCTTTCAGTTTAATGCTACACCAGGTGGATTATTATTTTCCCAGGATAATCCATTTTGGCGTTGGGTGAGTAATCATCTCTTTTCCATTAAATGGGAAACGTTTTCTGATATCGAAAGATACCATTATCTCGGTCTTACTTTTCCATTCTTTTTGCTGCTTTTTATAGGTATTCATTTTTTTCCGAATCATAGAAATTATTTTTACAAACTTTTTTCTATAAAGGATTCCGGATTACTTGCAGTGGTGTTATCAGCTATCATATTGTTACTTATTTCATTTGGTTTACCGTTTATAATTAGTGGTTTAGAAGGTTTCTTGTCTTACACCGGACCTTTTAGACAATTTAGATCTGTGGGTAGATTTGCCTGGGTATTTTATTACGTCATTCATATAATAATGGCCGTTTCTTTATTCAGATTTTTTAAAGGAAAGGGAATTGCCTTTTTTGTTTGGAGTATTTATTTTGCTCTCATGTCCTTAGATCTTATCCATTATCATAGAAGATTGAATGTAGGTATGGAGGCTATTTCCGAACTTGAAATAGGTAGAAAACTAAGTTTTTTAACAGGTATTCAGCCAGAGAAATTCCAATCTATTTTAACTATTCCATATTTTAACCTTGGTTCTGATCAATTTTGGAGAGAACCGGAAGGTTTTATCTTGCAAAAGGCTTTGTTGATGTCGGCAAAAACAGGATTGCCTACTAATAGTGCAATGCTAACCAGAACTTCACGTAAACAAACAATTAATCAGTTACAATGGGTAAGTGAACCATATAAATATCCTTTGCTTTTAAAAAGCTTAGTTGACAAACGTCCTTTTCTTTTAATGGTAGATAAAAGTAACCTGGACAATGAGAGGGGAAAACCCTACGCTCACCTACTTAAATATGCCTCTATTTTACATGATGAAGACAGAATGGCTCTTTACTTATTGCCGTATAATTCTTTTGAAAAATTAGTGTTGGATAAAGTCAAAGAGGCAAATATTTTGATATCATCTAAATTGAAATCAAATACAAAGACCTATTCGACAGAAGATGATGCTGAATTTTTATTCCAAGATTGGAATAAGGGAAATGTTTACCAACAAAAATATGCAGGTAAAAGTGGCTGCAGATATTTGCTGAACTCTGGCGATGTTTTATTTCAAGGAAAAGTTGCTGATAATGCAAAAGAGGGTGCCTGGGTATTTTCTATTTGGATGTACATAGATGAGGATAAACGCACTACTTCGCAATTTACAATTACAGAGGTAACAAAAAACAAGGTGAAGTATGAAGAGGTCTTTCCTTCTCATCCAAATATTCATGTTTTTGACGATAATGGTTGGGCCTTGATTGAAATACCATGGGTCCTCCATCGCAGTGGAAGTCAAATAACGATTATTGTGAATAATCCTGATCTTAAAAAAACAAGTGTTTTTATAGATGAAATGTTATTAAGACCCTTATCTTCTGTTTTAACTAAAACAGAAGATGATTTAATCTGGGTAAATAATAGGCGATACCCTAAATTAGTTCAATAATTCTCTCGACAATGACTTGGTTATTTAAAAACGTCACTCTGGTTGACCGAAGTTTTTCCTCAACATCGGGTAAATTAGATGTATTAATCAGTGAAGGTATAATCTGTAAAATAGGTGTCGATTTGGTAGCACCTGACGCAAAGGTTATTGCGATAGATGACCTTCACGTTTCTATTGGTTGGATGGATATTGGTGCAAGTCATGGTGATCCGGGAGAAGAACACCGGGAATCTTTATCTTCATTGAGATCTACCGCAGCTGCAGGTGGCTTCACCGCGTTAGCTCCCTGGCCCGATACGCAGCCACGGGTGGACAATAAAGCGGCGATACATTATTTAACCCAATTAAACCAACAGGAAGCCGTTGAAATTTTCCCTATTGCCTCATTAAGCGAAAAAGGAGAAGGAAAAGAAATGGCCGAACTCATGGATTTACATAAAGCGGGAGCCATTGGCTTTTCAGATGGCCTGAAACCTGTTGCAAATGCTGGATTGTTTTATCGGGCATTGAAATATATGAACGGCTTCGCTGGTATTTGTATCCATTTTCCTATGGATTTTAATCTGGTCGCAGATGGACAAATACATGAAGGTAGAATAAGTGCCTTGTTGGGACTTCCAGGTATTCCTGACGTTGCCGAAGATTTAATGATTCAGCGAGATCTTTCTTTACTCGATTATGCCGATGGAAAACTATTGCTTTGGGGATTGAGTTCAAAAGTAGGGGTTGATAGATTGCAAAAATCAGAAAAGTTAAATCAATCGCTTTTTGCTGCCGTACCTATTTTCAATTTGGTTTTTTCAGAAGATGATTTGGAATCTTTTGACGTTAACTTTAAATTGATGCCCCCCTTGAGAACGGAAAATGATAAAATGGCTTTGAAGTCGGCGGTTTTAGATGGTACTATTCAGTTGATTAGTTCCAATCATTTGCCATGGGAATCAGAACATAAAAAATTGGAATTTCCTTATGCTTCCTTCGGTTCAATTTCTTTGCAACACGTTTTTCAAATGCTAAGAACTCATTTTTCCGAACTTCCCTTAATTAACATAGTTGATATTTTAGCTTATAATCCCCGGCGAATATTTAAGGTAGAATTACCTGTTATTCAAGAAGGTGCTAAAGCTAATCTTACTTTCTTTTTGCCTAATGCTAAGGCTGTTATTCTTAAAGATGATAATACATCTCTTTCTGAAAACTCACCCCTTTGGAACGAAAAGGTGAATGGTAAGATCTTTGGCGTGTTTAATAACGGAAAACTAGTTTTAAACGATGAGGTTCTTTATAGCGATTTTTAATATATTTGACCTAAATTTTAATAAAAATGGAAAGTACTAAAGAAAATTCATTATCATTTCCTGTTAAATGGTCTCACGCTGTTAGATTTGGATTATTGGCAGGTTTGTTAACTGTTGGCGTAACATTAATCGGCTATCTGTTTGCCGGAGATTCCGTTTCTTTTCAACAACAAGGGTTCTTTACTATGGGATCATTCATTTTGGTCCTGATTCTCGCTGTTCAGGCAGTAAAATCTTACAGAAATGAAGAGTTAAATGGTTTCATTCATTTTAAAGATTCTTTTCAGGTAGCAGCCATGGTCGGCGCTGTTTGTGGCTTCTTAGCCTCTTTATTCAATCTCGTTTACCTCACTTACGTCGATGCAAGTTTTGTAGACGTCATGATGAGACAAATGGAGGAAATGTATCTTAAAATGGGTATGAATGAGGGGCAAGTCGAACAAGCGTTAGTGAAACTTAAAGAGGGATTTTCGTTGGCAAATCTTGCAAAAGGCTTAATTACAGGACCAATTATCTACGCACTTTTCGTTGGCTTGATAGGTGGCTTGATTGGAAGAAAGAAAAATAATATACCTGATATTGGATAAATATGAGTTTGACTTCTAAATTTTTTAAACCAGCCTATCTTGGATTCTCAGCTGGTATTTTTACTTGTATTTATTTTTTTCTTTTCTATTGGATTGATAAAAAGCAATTTTTTAATCCAAATATTTATTGGGGAAGTTTCTCTATTTTGTTTCTGGCTTTTGGTCTTTTTATTCATTTTGAAAGGCGTAATGCCCCTTCATTTCCTTTTATTTCTGGTCTAAGAGGTCTTTTCTTTATTTTTTTCCTCAATTCCGCCTTTTATAATTTCTTTTATTATTTGATGATTAACTACATTGATAGTCAGTTAATTGATATACAATTTGACGTAATTCAAGAGGGGTTAAATTCAAATGCTGTTCTTTCCAATGAAGAGCAGCAGTCTGCTTGGAAAATATCGAAAGAAGAACTTTACAGCCATGTGAAAGCTAAAACTATCTTATTCAGTTACGTGCAAGGATTACCCGCTGGATTTTTGTTATCTATGCTTTTTGCCTATATTTTTAAAAAGGATTAATATGACCTATTTATTAGATATTTCAGTGGTAGTACCTCTTTATAATGAGGATGAATCATTGGTTGAGTTGGTACAGTGGATTGATAAGGTGATGTTGGAAAATGCTTATTCTTATGAAGTCATTTTAGTGGATGACGGAAGTACTGATAATTCATGGTCGGTTATAGAGGATCTTAACCAACAATTTCCATCGGTAAAGGGCATAAGATTTAGACGGAATTATGGTAAATCGGCTGCGTTGCATTCTGCTTTCCAAAAAGTAGTAGGTAAGGTTGTTATCACCATGGATGCAGATTTGCAAGATAGCCCTGATGAAATTCCAGGTTTATATAAAATGATTGTTGAAGATAAATTTGATCTTGTTTCTGGTTGGAAGAAAAAAAGACACGATCCCTTAGGAAAGACCATCCCGTCTAAATTTTTTAATAGTGTAACCCGACGAATTTCAAAGATTGATCTGAACGATTTTAATTGCGGTTTAAAAGCTTATCGTTTGGAGGTAGTTAAGGCGATTGAAGTATATGGAGAAATGCATAGATACATTCCTCTTTTAGCTAAATGGGCAGGATTTTATAAAATTGGTGAAAAAGTAGTAGAGCATAGAGCAAGAAAATTTGGGGTGTCTAAGTTTGGTTTTGAACGATTTTTAAACGGCTTTCTAGACCTGATGTCCATAACTTTTATGGGCAAATTTTCTAAAAGCCCTATGCATTTTTTTGGATCTCTTGGTACATTTTTATTTGGTATTGGTTTCGTTTCCGCAGCCTATTTAGGTATAAGGAAAATGATATTTATGTATCAGGGTTATTTATTGATGAAGTTAACAGATAATCCCTTCTTTTATCTTAGTCTCACCTGTATGATTTTAGGTACACAGCTTTTTTTGGCTGGTTTTATTTCAGAATTAGTTTCAAGAAGTTCCGGAAGATCTAATGAATACGGAATATTGAAAATGGTTGGTTTAACTGATGATAATACTGAGGTTATATAAATATTACCTCAGTAGCCCCATGTCCATATCTCGGGTGAAATTCATTTTTAAATGTGATAACATTAGGATTTCTTATTAAAGTGGCCGTTATTAGGTTTCTTAAATGCCCTTTTCCTATTCCGTGTATGATAAATACTCTTTCTACACCCTGACGAACAGCCTCCTCCATATATGCTTCAAATTTTTTCATCTGAAGTTGTAATATCTGAGAATTTGAAATTTTATTATCCTCGGAAGATAAAACCTCAATGTGTAAGTCCAATTCTATACTAAATTCAGATTTGGATTTTACAGCATGCTGAGGTGCATAGGTTTTATCTTTTTTCGATGTGAGTGGTTTAGCATTTTCTAATGTATAATCTTTTAAAGAATCTTTCTCCGATTTTTGAGAAACGTCAAATCCTGATGATTTCTCCAGTAGCACAAATAAATGAGCGGGTTGATTTATAAGTGGGGCCGTTTGTTTATTATTAAAAAAGGTCTTTGCTTTTAATTTCATCTTCTTTTCAATATCGGGACCGGGACCTTCGGTTGAAATTCTATTAAAGATGGCATTTAATTCAGGTGATTCATTCAAATAATCATTTTCAAATTCGGGCAATTTGAAAAAGGTCATGCTATCAAGTTTACCTTCGTGAATCCATGCTTTAAAAAGTTTTAAATGCAGACTAAGCGTAAAGCTATAATCATAAGGTGTATCGTTGATGAGGTAAGGCTGAAATTTGTCCGTCGGATCGTTCTTTTTATCCAGAATGGGGACAAAAGCAATTTGAATGCCCTGACTGTGCAAAATGGTGTAAGAAAGAGGCTTGGGTTCATTTTGTTGAAAGATTTCTTTCTTAGCAACAGGCTTGTTTACTATAACTTTTTTAGGGGTAGCTACTTCAAAGGGTTGTATATCTTCTGTAAATGCAGGAATTTCTAATTGATCTGCATCTAGTCTTATCAAGACTAAATCGGTGTCTAAAATATTGACAATAACACCAGTATCATTTGAATGTATAAATGATACTTTTACGCCTTTTTTACACCAATCCATATTTTTTTTCCAAAAGTAACTTAAAAATGGGTAAAGACAAGTGCATTTGCCCTTAAATATTACTGGAGAAGTTCACAATTATATTTAGCGGCACGAAGTTCTCTTTCTGCATGCCCGTCTTTTTGCAGAGAAGCAATCTCGATGCCCATAGAATAAATTTCAATGGCTTTATCAGAGTCATTTATTTCCTCATGTATTTTTCCCCAATGGAAATATAAGCCGACATAATTTGGATCCAATTGATATAATTTTTCATAATATTGAATAGCCTCATTTTGGTCGCCAATATTTTCATATTCCTTGGCAATGGCAAAAATAACAAACGAATCAGTGGGCGTTTCTTTTAAAATGCCAAGAAGGAGATCTAGTCGTTGTGAAGTTGTCGTCATAAAAATTTCTATTTAGCGAAAATTCGCTATTTTTTCAAGCAAAACAAAAACAATTTAGGTATATTTGCAAATCAAATTCATTAGAAAAAGTAGAAAATTTCCCTATGAAATTATTAGTCTGCATCAGTAAAACACCAGATACTACAGCAAAGATTGCTTTTAATGGTGATAATACAAAATTGGAAACGGCGGGTATTACCTTTATTATGAATCCTTATGATGAATGGTATGCCTTAGTCAAAGCCATTGAAATACAGGAAAAGTGGGGTGGAAGCGTTTCTGTTTTGCATGTTGGTCCATCGGAAAATGATTCTATTATTCGAAAAGCTTTAGCTATAGGCGCTACTGATGCATACAGGATCGATACGGAAGCGGTTTCTGCGGATCAGGTGGCTTTTCAAATGGCTTCATTTATTCAACAACATGCCTTCGATATTATTTTTACAGGAAAAGAAACCATTGACTATAATGGAGCAGAGGTAGGTGGCAGAATGGCTGCACAACTCAATTTGCCTTTTATTTCTTTTGCTTCTCATTTAGATATAGTAGCTGAAAACGAAGCTATTGTAAAGAGAGATATGGAAGGGGGAACGGAGACCATTCAAGTGAATACTCCTTTTGTTATCAGTGCGGCAAAGGGTATGGCTGAACAGCGCATTCCAAATATGAAGGGAATCATGACAGCAAAAAGTAAGCCTTTAAACGTTGTTACACCGCTGGAATATTCACCCAAAATTAGCATTGTGTCTCATGAACTTCCTCCTGCTAAAAAGGCTGTTCAGTATATTGATCCCGAAAATATGGCTGAATTGGCCAGATTGTTAAGGGAAGAGGCGAAAGTTATTTAATTCCATTTTAAATTGTATCATCATGGTTTTAGTTTTTGTAGAAACAGAAAATGGTAAAGTTCGTAAAGCCGCCCTGGAAGCGGTTTATTACGGTTATCTGACCGCCCAAAAATTAGGGACTTCTTGTGAGGCGCTCCTTTTAGGAAATGCGGAAGATGCTACTTCTCTTGGTTTATACGGTGCAACGCTTGTTCATCAAAGTGATTCAATAAGTTTTAATTTTTTTGATACTCAGGTTTATAGTGCTACTATTGCTCAGGCGGCTAAAAAGCTAGAGGCATCTGTTGTTATACTTAGTCATTCCTCCAATGGAAAATCTTTAATTGGCAATATTGCCTATCTTTTGGATGCTGGCTCGGTTA
>JBILDL010000056.1:0-8758 GCA_044352635.1 Saprospiraceae bacterium
TAACATAAGGATTCTCAAGATCGACCCAATACCCCATTTGCTTGGTGATGGCATCCCATTTATCTTTATAACGCATGACGGTTTCACGACATTTATCGTTATATTCCTCTACTGAAATTGATTTGCCGATATCCTCCTTTGTAATACCCAATTCCTTTTCCACGCTTAATTCAATGGGTAAACCATGGGTATCCCACCCGCCCTTTCTCTCCACTCTTCTACCCTTCATCGTTTGAAAGCGACAAAAAATATCTTTAATGGCACGTGCCATCACATGATGAATCCCAGGCATACCATTTGCGGAAGGGGGACCTTCATAAAATACGAAAGGCTGATTAGAATCTCTTTGATCGATACTTTTCTGAAAAATTTGAGCATTATCCCAATATTCAAGAATTTCCTTATCAATTTGAGGCAGATTAAGTCCTTTAAACTCTTTAAACATATTGTTTATTTTGGAAAAAGAAAAATAGTAAAATAGGAATCGAATGCAAAAGTAAGCAATTAAGGGTTTTTATCACCCAAAGACATCGTTTGTGCACGTAAAAAGGGCAATAATTCTGAAATGACATTTTTTGATTGCCATTCTGCCGGTGTTATTGGTTTTCCGATAGATACAAAAAGGGGTTTTCCCATTTTATTTTTCACCTCAAACAATAAAAGACCTAATCTTAAATTCATGTGAATATAACTGGCTAATTGGAACCAGAAACTATTATTTCCATGAAAATACAAAGGAATAACGGTTGCTTTAGACTGAGTAATAAGTTTAACTACGAATCTTTTCCACTCTAAATCGACAGGTTCCTTCCCTGGAAAAGGGGCGGTTGCTACTGCACCCGACGGAAAAATAGCGATGGCTTCTCCATTTAAAAGTCTATTAATTGCTTCTTGCCGGGTATTAATATTTGTCTTCATTGCCTCCGGTATTTCCCTAAAATCAATGGGCAATAAAAATGGATCTAATTGCGGATTTCTGCATAGGACGGCATTTACCAGGATGGCAAATTTGTCTCTAACTTTTGAAATAATCTCCCCTAACGCCAGGCCATCCACAACGCCGAACGGATGATTGGCAATAAAAATGATAGGACCTTCACGGGGAATATCCATTATTGAAAAACCATCAAAGCATAAATTTATATCTAACTCCCTGAGGGCAGCACTCATCAAATCTTTTCCAGGCAGGCCCCTATTCAACACCTCATTATACTTTTTTTCGATAAGGTTCCTACCCGTCAGGCCCTCCACCAATTGTATAATCCATTTCGTCACCCACGGATCTCCAGGTTCTGAATAGGAAAGGGAAGTATAGGTTTCTTTTGCTTTATTCATGAGGAAGTTATATTTCAGATGGCGCAAAGATAAGCAGCAACATTATAATTTTTCCAAAGCCAGTTCACTTCAATGAAATAAAGTAGAGATGGCGCGAGGTAGGAGGATACTTAAATGAACTTGACTTAATATTACTAGCTGGTGACATAAAGGCGTGTTGAATTTTAAAATTTAACATGGCTTGTAAATAGTTTACCATTTCTTTGTTTTAAATTCATGCTATGAACCTTCGCAAAGCAGTTTTTGGTGTACCCGTTATATTACTAATGCTAACTATTTTTTATAGTTTGGCAGACGGGAATGGCTTCTTAACAGTTACGAAAGCTGCCAATCAATGGATATTGAATCATTTTGGATGGTTATTTGCCACAGCTGCCATTGTTGGCTTAATACTGGTTATTCTCCTTTATATTTCACCCATTGGCGGCATAATAATAGGAGGTAAAGAGGCAAAGCCATTGCTGAATAAACTACATTGGTTTTCCATTTCACTATGTACGACCATAGCGGTGGGCATTTTATTTTGGGCTTCTGCCGAGCCACTTTATCACTTCAACACACCACCAGATGGATTAGGCATTGAGAGTAGAAGTGAATCGGCGAAGATTTTTTCTATTTCCACCTTATTTTTACACTGGACTTTTATACCCTACAGCATTTACACTCTGACAGCCCTCATGTTTGCCATCGGCTTTTATAATTTGAAACAACCCTTCCAAATTGGCAGTTTACTCATGCCAATACTTGGCGAAAAAAGGTCATTAAAACTTTCCCCTTACGTTGACAGTCTAAGTTTATTTAGTTTAGTGGCAGGCATGTCGGCCTCCATGGGTGCAGGGTTATTGACCCTTTCGGGCGGCATAAATCAATTTTTTCCTACGGCAAAAACGCAAACAAACTTAGGCATCATTGCCTTTTTTTTGACCATAACCTTTATCTGGTCTGCTGCATCAGGACTACAAAAAGGGATTAAATTATTATCGAATGTTAATATCATTGGCTTTATCATCCTTATTGGGTGGTTCACTTTTTTTGGCCCATTCAACGAAATATTGCCTCATTTTGGTTCTTATTTTTCTGATTTCGCCACTACTCTTATCCCAAAAAGTTTAGCCTTAGGTATTGATAAAAGCTGGGCAAATAGCTGGACTATTTTTTATTGGGCCAATTGGCTGGCATGGACACCTATTTCCGCCTTATTTTTAGGTCGATTGGGACGAGGTTATAATATCAGGACATTTATAAGGTTTAACCTTCTCTTTCCGAGTATTTTCTCCATGATATGGATGCTTATATTTGGCGGGTATTCCCTACATTTCGACCAGGTATTTGATGGCGCGTTATATCAACTTTTGGTAAAAAAGGGACCGGAAACTATTATTTTTGAATTAATAAAACAACTTCCATTGGCCACCTGGTGGATCATTTTTTACTTCCTTTTAGTCTTCATATCCTTTGTAACTGCCGCCGATTCCAATACATCGGCAATGAGCGCATTAAGTACCAAAAGTATTTCGGAAAATGAGGAGGAAGCACCTTACCAAATCAAAATAATTTGGGGTGTTATCGTCGGACTTACTGCCTGGATTATGGTAAGTCAGGCTGGTATAGACGGAGTAAAAATGGCCTCTAACCTTGGTGGATTCCCTGCTCTTTTTTTATATCTTTTTGTTATTGCGAGCACTTTTCGCATGCTAATTCAGGGTAAAAAGAGTACCGTATTTAAAGAAGGTGCAAAATGAACGATTGGGAAAAGATATTGATACTTGGCACCGATCATCTCCCCGTAACCCCTGAAATACGAGCATTTTGGTCATCCGCCGGCATTGATTCTGCTTTAAATGATACCGCCTTTATGCGCATTTCTCTGGCTATGCATGTTGGCTTTAAAAAAATATCTCCTGCTCTTTCCAAACCAGCTTCCGAAAAGAACAGCGTTTCATTTGTTGAAAATTCACCTAATTTAGCTGTCAACACCGTGGCGAAAAATGAAAAAAAACTTTCGTTTCAGGAGCTTACTTATCTTAAAAAAATATTTAAAAATACCAACTTTCTGGACATCCAGATAGCCCTGTTTAACAGGGTAAAGGAAGGAAACAGATTTGTTCCCGTTTTGCTGTTACCCACCTTATTTGATATTGCTTGTCAGGATGCATTTTATTACAAGAGATTGCAACCGGTTATTCCCGAAAATGGATACCAATTATTGCCAAAAAATAAAAAATGGCGTTCCCTTTTACCATTACATGATGAGAACGTATGGTATGTTGGCACTTTTTCTGAGAGAATCGCTTTATTGACTCATCTCTGCATTCACCAACCTGACAGGGTAGAAACCATTCTTTCCAGCACATGGAAAGAGGACAGTTCGTACGATAAACTTCATTTTTTTTTACTTCTTGAGAAAATGGATATTCTACCCGGTGATTATTTGACAGACCTTGCCAGAAAAGATAACGAATATGAAATAATTAAGATTACGACTCGTATAAGGTGTAAATTACTGCCTGAGGATAAGGAAATTGAACAGTTGAAAAGCGAAATTTTAGCTTGTTTTAAGTTTAATGAAAATACCCTTTGGGTTCAAATTCCAGCACCATGGCCTGAAAACTGGCAAAGACTAGGTTTCTGTGAAGATAGTAAAAAATCAACTGCTTATCTACCCTTTCTTTCTATTTTCCACCCATCTGTTTGGCATGAAAATCTTCAGGTAAGCCCGGAGCAATTTTTAGATATTTTACTTAAAGAATCTGTTTATAAGCTTTGGCTGCCTCATCTTACCCAAGTGGTACTGCATTACAAAAGCAATGAATGGGCATTTTATTTGTTACAATACGCCATTGAATATACTGAAACCTGTGCTTTATCAGAAGAGGTAATCACCGCTCTTACAGACATACTTTCAGGGGAAGAATCTATTAAATTAACGCAGAAATATTTGCTTCATTGGAAGGAACCCATTGATGCTGATCATATTTTATATAACATTATAATACATCCGTATCTAAGCTGGTCTGAAAAGAACACACAACATTTACAATTTCACTTAGTAAAAATATGGGAAAAATATTTAGTCCGAGGATTTTTTGCCTTTGAACACTATGAGGAACTTTTTTTACTGTATGCGAGGCGTTGTAACCTAACAGAAACTATAAATGAAGACGGTTGGTTAGAAGCATTAGACATACCCTCAAACCAACCGTCCTTATTTTTTGCCTTCAATGAAATAATAGATATACGAAAGAAGGTAAGCCAACTATTATAAATCCATAAAAAGTAAGATAGGGTCTTCCAGTAAATCTTTGACTTTAACTAAGAAAGTGACCGAGCTACTTCCATCGATTACTCTGTGATCATAAGACATGGCGAGATACATCATTGGGCGAATCTCCACCTTACCATCTATAGCGACAGGTCTATTTTTGATACTATGCATACCTAAAATAGCTGACTGAGGTTCATTTATGATGGGTGTGCTTAGCAAAGAACCAAAAACGCCACCATTGGTAATGGTAAAAGTACCTCCAGACATTTCGTCCAAGGTTAATGAACCATTTCTGGCTTTTTGTGCCAAATTTTTCAGTGCTAATTCAATATCAGCAAAGGAAAGAGACTCAATATTTTTAATAGGTGGAACTACGAGACCATTTGGGGTAGAGATAGCGAAAGAAATATCAGCATAATTAGGTAAAACGAGCTCTTCGCCATCAATTCTGGAATTAATTTCCGGCATTTCCATTAACACCTTGGCGCAAGCTTTAGCGAAGATGGACATAAAGCCGAGTTTAATACCGTATTTAGCGACAAATTTTTCTTGATATTTATCGCGAATTTGCATAATTGCGGTAAGATCCACTTCATTGAAAGTAGTTAGCATAGCCGTTTCATTTTTGGCACTAACTAACCTTTTTGCAATAGTCCTACGCATGCGGGACATCTTTTTGCGCTCCTCTGTTCTTGAGAAATGGGCTGGGGCAGACACTTTAACTACATTAGGTTGGTCCTGTTGTTTAGTGGGAACGGCCTGTGCGGCATCAGCCTTAGTAATTCTACCATCTTTTCCTGATCCTTGTATGGAATTTGCCGGAATACCCTTTTCTTCCAGTATTTTTGAAGCAGCTGGAGATGGGTGACCTACAGCATAGGTATTTGCCACCACTGGGGCTGCCTTTTCAACTACCTCAGTAGGTGCAGAGGTTTCCTTAGGCGCAGTTGGAACGGTAGCAGCTTCACTGACAAAAGAGGTATCAATGGTTGCTACCAACGCACCGATAGTAAGATCATCACCTTCTTTTGCCACATAAGTCAACTTACCCGTTGCTTCTGCTGGAAATTCCAGCGTAGCTTTATCGGATTCAAATTCACATATAGGCTCATCTAATTTAACTATTGCCCCTTCTTCTTTAAGCCATCGAGACAACGTAACTTCATTTATGGATTCACCGACGGGTGGCACCCTCATTTCAATCAAACTCATATCGCTTCAAATATATTTAAATAATTTGTTCAAATTTTCTTTAATGAATCCCAGGGCCTAAAAACAAAATAGGCACCTATCAAAACAAAAGGAATACTTAGCCATTGACCGGTGCTAAGTGATTGACCCAAAGCAGATTCGAAACCACCCTGACTCTCTTTAGTAAATTCAAGGAAAAACCGAACGCCCCAAACTAACATCATAAAAGCACCGAAAAGGTAGCCTGGCTGATGTCTTTTTTCCGTTTTCCAATAAACAAAATAAAGGATAAAAAAGATGACAAGATATGCCAATGATTCATATAATTGCGTTGGATGTCTTGGTAATCCATCTCCTTCTCTTACGAAGATAAAAGCCCAGGAGACGTCAGTTGGTTTACCTAAAATTTCGGAATTCATTAAGTTCCCCATACGTATAAAGAATCCAGCGAGTGCTGTGGGCACTGCAATTTTATCGAGCATCCAAACCATTGGTTTTTTCGACACATTTCTTGAAAAAAGCCAAAGACCAATAAAGATGCCAAATGCTCCCCCATGACTAGCCAACCCACCATGCCATGTTTGAGGAATTTCAATTAAATGCTCTTTATAATAATCCCAATCGTAGAAAAAAACATGTCCCAATCTTGCCCCAATAACAGCCCCTAAAACAATATGAATGAAGGCAGAATCTAACCATTTTTCAGGTGCTCCCTCGGCCTGATACATTTTCCGCACCATATAAAGGCCTATTAGAAAGCCTGATGCAAACAGAAGCCCATACCACCTAAGAGAGATACTTCCCAGGGAAAATATTTCAGGATTAGCGTTCCAATTTATATAATTCAGTATCATTTTTCAAGATATTTAAACAGCAAATGAAATCGAACACAATTTAGGCATTTTAAATGGCTAAGGTATTATATCTCCATTCAATAATTTTTTCTTCCGGAACAAAAGGCACTTTGTCGGACAATCCTAGTCCATTAATGGCTGCGGAAACTATGTCATTTTTAGTAAAATGAGATTTTTCAATCCCCAGAAAATGATTCCCGGCGGCTAAAATGACAGATTCCGGCACCATACCCACCAATTCGGAACCACTTACCTCTACGCCGTAATTGGCCGCTAACTTTATACAAGTTTCAAAAGCTTGAACCCACGATGTTTCATTTAAATCCATAAGATTCATAGAAACCTGAGCGCACTGGAATTCTGGAATAAACCAACCAATGGCGCGCACCCCTTTACATAAACCAGGTATAATCGTCTTATTTCCTTGATTATCTTTGGCATTGTATCCAGATTCTCTTAATTCCCGAGCTATTTTATTCGCTATGGATACATCCTTTGAGTCTAAATTAACATTATAAGCCAGCATAATATCTCTGGCACCAACGGCCAGAATTCCCTTCTCAACCGACACCTCGGCTGGGCCGAAATCTGGTTTCCATTCCGGATTTTTTATCTTCTGAAACCACCCTTCATATTCCCCAAAACGGATTTGGGAAAGCTTCATACGATGGGGTAGGATTGCATTTTTCTCGTATCTAAAAACGGGAAGATGGCATACGGCGGCTACTTTAATGGCCAACTGTTCTGCCAAAGCCATTGTCTGTTCCATAGTTACTCCAATCAAAGGCACTAAAGGACACACATCCACAGCACCCATTCGGGGATGAGTGCCGGTGTGTTTACTCATGTCAATGAGCTCATAAGCTTTACAAATACCGAGGAAAGCAGCTTCAACAATTTGTTGAGGTGGACCAACAAAGGTAATCACTGTTCTATTTACAGAAAAACCAATGTCTGTATGTAGGATTTTTACGCCACTGACTGATTCAATAGCTTGTTTTATTGACGTTATACTGTCGGGATTCCTACCCTCACTAAAATTGGGCACACAGGCCACAAGTTCCTTTTCCATATAGCCCAAATATCATTCAGTGAGCGTAACTTGAACATCTTCAGGACTATTTTGTCCCATTTTAAGAATTTTAATTTGATAGGGATGAATGAAAATTTCCTGATTTTCGACGGGAATACTTTCACATGATTCCAAGATTAAGCCAGCAAGGGTAACATAAGAATCACTTTTTAAGAAAGGAACGGGAATAAATTCATTTATTTCGTCCATGGGATTTTGCGCTTTAATCCTAAATGAATTTTCTTTCATTTTTTCCACTATGGGCGTCTCTGTATCGTGCTCATCTTGTATTTCACCCACCAGTTCCTCGATAATATCTTCCAAAGTAAGTAAGCCAATGGTTCCTCCAAATTCATTGACAACGACGGCCATCTGTGTTTTCTTACTTTGAAACAACCTTAATACTTGCAAAATCTTTTTATTGGCAGAAAGGAAAAGGATAGGACGAACCATATCCTTGATCATCTTATCCGGATGGATTTTAGAGCTGGATAACAAATCTTTAGTGTGAACGAAGCCAATAATTACATCCATGCTGTCTTCATATACGGGATATCGGGAATAACCCTCCTCGATGGCAATATCAATAGCGTCAATTACGGTTAGATTTGCACTTAAGCCAACCAGTTGATTTCGCGGTTTAAGCACTTCTTTCACTGTTCTGTCATCAAAATCGAAAACATTTTGAATTAGATCTCTTTCCGAGGCTTCAATGGCACCACCTTCAGCACTTTCGGCAATAATTAACTTCAATTCATCTTCAGAATGTATATCACCATGTGGCACAGGCTTTATACCAATAACTCTCAATATAAAATTAGCGAAACCATTTAGAATGATAATAAAGGGACGGAAAAGGAGATAAAACACTTTAAGTGGCAAAGAAACAGCCAGGGCGGTTTCTTTAGGATGTCTTATAGCCAGCGATTTAGGAGCTAACTCACCAAAAACAATATGAAGAACGGTAATAAAGGAAAAGGCAATAGGAATAGCTATTTTATGTGCCGCACTTTCGGAAAACTCGAAGCCCAGCCAATCCAT
>JBILDL010000492.1:0-2523 GCA_044352635.1 Saprospiraceae bacterium
TATCAAACGCAGGCAGCCAGCCAATGTTCTCTGCAAATGGGCGGTTCGCTTTAGTTTATAATGGCGAGATTTACAACCATTTATCTTGCAGAAAGGTCTTAGCCGAAAGTGGGTTTGTAGTCTCCTGGAAGGGGAGTTCTGACACGGAAACGCTTATTGAATTGATTAGCGCTTTGGGTTTAGAAAGGGCTTTGAAGTTAACTACCGGGATGTTTTCTCTTGCCTTATGGGATAAAGTGGAGAAAAAATTATTCCTCGCCAGAGATCGTTTTGGTGAAAAGCCGCTATACTACGGTTGGCAAGGTGATTCTTTCCTTTTTGGCTCTGAACTTAAAGCACTTAAAATCCATCCACATTTCTTAAATGAAATAGATTCAAATGCTCTTGGTCTTTATTTGCAATATAATTATGTGCCAACACCTTTATCTATCTATAAGGGCATAAGTAAATTAACGCCAGGGAATATTTTATCGGTTTCGTTGGACAATAAGGCGGTTTGTATTAGTACTTATTGGTCTGCCATCGATACCATGATTAACGGGAAGAGGAATCCTTTCCAAGGTTCTGTTACTGAGGCCATCGATGAAACAGAAAATGTTCTTAAACGGGCTGTTCATAGTCAATTATTAGCAGATGTTCCATTGGGTGCTTTTCTTTCTGGTGGTATCGATTCGTCTTTGATAGTGTCTCTAATGAGCGCTGTTTCGAGTACGCCTGTAAATACATTTACCATTGGATTCGATGAAAATGGATTTAATGAAGCCGTTTATGCAAAAAAAATAGCTAGTCATTTAGGTACAAATCATACGGAACTTTATGTCAATCCAAAGGATTGTTTTGACGTAATTCCGTTGTTGGGTAGCATGTACGATGAACCTTTTGCTGATTCGTCCCAAATTCCGACCTATTTGGTAAGTAAATTAGCCGCTGGTTCCGTAAAAGTTGCCATTTCCGGCGATGGTGGCGATGAACTTTTTGGAGGCTATAATCGGTATTTTTTTGCTGAAAAAATATGGAGTAATCTAAGATTTATTCCTAAGCCTCTTCGTTCAGGACTTTATTCAACAATAAATAAATTAAATACTCATCAATGGGATATCTTATCGAGCGTACTACATTATATTTTACCTAAAAAATATCATTATTCTAATCTTACAGATAAACTGAATAAAGCTTCATCATTGTTAGTAGTAGAATCTTTTGACGATGTATACTTCAGATTAGTTAAACAATGGGAAAATCCCGGAGAAGTATTAAATTTTGATTTTTATCCACAAAAAAATAAATTAATAGGCTCAGATTTATTCCAGGATAATATGGATAAAATGATGTTGAATGATCTGCTTACCTATTTGCCTGATGATATTTTATGTAAAGTGGATCGTGCTGGTATGGCTGTTTCATTGGAAAGCAGGATTCCTTTTCTTGATAATCATGTCTTTGCATTTTCTTCCTCTTTACCCTTATCATATAAAATAAATAAAGGAACATCAAAATGGATATTAAGGGAAATACTTAAAAAATACATTCCTGAAAATTTGATAAACAGACCTAAAATGGGTTTTGGGATTCCTTTGGAAGGATGGTTAAGAGGTCCCCTTAAAGAGTGGGCAGACGATTTACTGGATGAAAAGGTCATTATGGAGAGCGGTATGTTAAACCCAAAAGTAGTAAGGCAAAAGTGGGAGGAGCATATTTCGGGAAAGAGAAACTGGCATTATCAAGTTTGGGCTATTTTGATGTTTCAAGCCTGGTATAAAAAAAATTGTTAAAGTGGAAGCTGTTTTAGGCATAATAGGAATTTGCCTTTTATTGGTATTGATTTATGCAATGACCATTAGGTGGCCATTATTAAAAAACATTATTTGGATAGGTGCCTTACTCCGAATATTAGCAGCGTTAATACATTTTTTTATTTTTCAGTTGCCAGATGGGAAGATTGATGCTGTTAAATTTGAGAATTATGCATGGTCTTTTTCTCAAATGCCTTTTAATGATTATTTACTGAGTTTTAAAACAAATACTTTAGCACTTACTTTTACCTGGGTCCTTTCATTGATTTACAGGCTCTTTGGGAGGAGTCCGTTACTGCTTCAGTGTATAAGTATATTTATTGGTGTTTTGTGTATTCTATTTGTATATAAATTATCCTTCTTGTTAAGTAATAATGAGAAAAAGGCTAAACAATCTGCTTGTATTCTAGCTGTTTTTCCTACCGTTATATTGTATAATTCTTTAATTTTAAGGGAAGTTTTTGTAATGTTTTTTTTACTTTTAGCCTTTATTTATTTTGCTAAATGGTATATAAGCAAGAATGTTATTTACGGTATATTGACATTAGTTTGTTTTATTCCCTTATACTATTTACACAGTGCGCTTATTTTAGGAGGCATTACATTTTTTATAATATTTTTTATAGAAAGTATAGATTTTTTTAAAATTAGATACAGGCAAAATAAATTTAGCATTATCCACGCAATTCTTTTATCGGTTACTCCTCTTGTTACCTTATATTTATTTACT
>JBILDL010000493.1:0-2522 GCA_044352635.1 Saprospiraceae bacterium
GTCCGTAAGCGATAGTGAAGAGGGCAAACAAGTTATCAATACACTAACGGAACTGAGAAACAGATACCATCTTTCATTTAGTGATATCGCTATCTTGTATAGAACCAATGCCCAGTCAAGAGTTTTTGAAGAGTATTGCCGACGGGAGAATATTCCTTATAAGGTCTTTGGCGGCCTCTCATTTTACCAGCGAAAGGAGGTCAAAGATTTAATCGCCTATCTGAGGGTCATTATCAATCCGTCCGATGATGAAGCCCTAAAAAGAATAATCAATTATCCGAGAAGGGGTATTGGAGATACGAGCATTCAAAAAATGCTTCAAATGTCCGCTGAAAAGGAAGTTCCCCTTTGGGAAGTGGTTAAGGTGGAAGGAATGAATAACCAAAAGGCACCAAAATTGCTCAAACAATTTGTGGAAATGATCCTTTCTCTATCTGCAAAAAAGGATACGGAAAATGCCTTTGATTTAGCTACTTTGGCCGCTAAACAATCTGGGTTGATTGACTTGCTGAAGGCCGATGGGACCCCCGAAGGTGTGTCAAAAGTAGAAAACGTAAATGCGCTGTTAGATGCTGTGAAGAATTTTGTCGATGAAGATGAATCAGATCAGTTAGATGGCCAATTAGACAAATCTTTGGTCTCTTTCTTGCAATCTATCGCCCTTTATACAGATATGGACGATAAAGAAGCAGGCGATGAAACCGTCACGCTGATGTCGGTGCATTCTGCTAAAGGCCTTGAATTTAAAGCCGTTTTTGTAACAGGATTGGAAGAAAATCTATTTCCCTCTCACATGTCTATGGATACAACAGAGGGTTTAGATGAAGAAAGAAGGCTTTTTTATGTGGCAATCACCCGGGCAGAAACTTTCCTGACGATCTCTTATTCTCTGAGCAGATATAAGTTTGGGCAAATGAAGTATAGTGAAATGTCCAGATTTTTAGAAGAATTACCTGGGGAGTATTTAGAATCTACCTCTCCAATGAGGTCAAATAACAGGTCTGTTCAAACTACTTCTACAGTAACAGGTTTTGCTCCGAATACGCGAAAGCCAGTGATTAAAATGCCAGATAAGTTTAATGCTGAAGATTTTAAGGCTAGTCCACCCGAAACACTATCGCCTGGTATGACGGTAGTGCATCAAAAATTTGGCGTGGGAAAAATCACAAAAATCGACGGTGGAAGAGACAATAGGGTAGCCACCATTCTTTTCAAGGACATTGACGAACCTGAAAGAAGATTGATGTTAAAATTTGCTAAACTTCAGATTATTCCTCAGTGATGTAGATTTTTATTTCTTCAGTATTTCCTTCATCGCCTTATATAAAATAGGTGCTGTTTCCGGCCCCAAAGAGTTAATTTCTCCATAAGGAGCATCTTCAAAGGTATAGGTAAAGGGTGGTTTTTCGTCCCATTGACTCTTTGGAACAAGGTACCCAATCATGTCATTTGAGAGTCCCATTGTGAAGGAATATTTTGACGAAATATAACTTCTCAATGGGGGCGTTTCAAAGGGTGCCATATTATAATCTTGTCCTTTGGGCTTTTCAACCCCACCATTTAATATCTCGGGATATAATTCACCTGGATAGTGCAAAAAATGTACGTCGCCCAACTGCCAGGCAGCTATTTCAGTCCTAATATTAATCCAGCTACTTGTTCCACGCTGTACAACGCCCATAAAAGCGGCCAAACGATACAATGGATTTTTCAGCGGAAGTTCTAAGGTTTTCGCATTGATTTTTAGTTTAGCTTTACTAAAGGTAACATTATCGGCTCCTTTTTCAAGACATTGTATGCCCAGTGCTGCCAATTGATAACCCTGAGCCGCAGCTTTATCAAAGCTTGCTTCCAGATAAACGGTATCTTCTTTAAATCCAGGAATAGGGAAATCAGGGCGGGTGGTCATTAATCCGCCAATGGCTCCGATAGAAAAAATAGCCGTCCCCCCTAATCCCTTTATCAGTGTGGAATCCCCCTTTTTTAGCCCTTTTTCAAGGGCTTCCCTTACATAATATGGAAAATCAGACGTTAAATACAGGTTTTTGTTCCAAAGTGTTTCCGGGTGGTTAGACCAGTTGAAAAATACGCCAAGCGTCGTATCCATTTCTGCATCAATGGCTTGTAAAATATTTATTCGGGGATCCATCACTATAGGTTCTCTCGAATCCTCAACCAGATTAGCTGCACCTGTTAAATCGTGACCTACCCGAAAAATAGCGGGTCTCAAATGACGGTGAGCCTGGTTAATGGATTGCAATATACCCTCCTGAACTTGTTTTTTATAGGCATTGTCAACGCCGCTGGAAAAAGGCGATTTACCCCAAAGTCCAACCAAATCAGGGGTTTCGTGACTATGTGTACTCATAACCACCACATAATCAATATTTAACTTTGTTGGCACCATTTTTTTAACCGTAATAATATCATCAGCACCAAATCCGATGGCATCAATAACGGTTAGTGCTATTTTATGCTCACCATTGGCAATAATCATCGTTCGGGCCCAAAGAGGATCATGC
>JBILDL010000495.1:0-2521 GCA_044352635.1 Saprospiraceae bacterium
TCACAGTTAGTTATCGTTAATACAAGCGCTAACCAAATTATTTTTTGCAAAAATTTATTTTTCATTATCATCAATTTCTGTTTTCAAAATGGGTTTATTAAAATCCAATGTTAAGGTTGAAATTTATATTTCGTGTATTAGGCGTATTTCTGCCTGTAAACCCAACGAGGTTAGAACCAGAACCAAAAGCAAGCGCTTCAGGGTCATATCCTCTGAAAGGAGTAGATAAAAAGACATTGCTTGCTGAAATACCCAATCGAGCTGATGAAATGGCTTTTCCAAACAAAGATTTTGGTAAACTGTAAGAAAGATTAATATTTCTAATTCTAAACCATGAAGCGTCTTGCAGATTGAAAGAATGATGTCCGTTAATACCAAAAGCGCGGTATGTATTTTCATCTACAATGACAGGTAAGGTATTCGCTTTTCCATCGGCAGTAACACCTTTCCATACAGTCATAACATTTCTGTCTTCAGTAAATAAGGTAGTACCATTTCTAAGTGCATTCATTTCCATAAGATCTACCATATCTCCACCTTGTCTTACTTCAAGTAATACATTTAAAGTCAGACCTTTGTAAGAAAAAGTATTGTTTAAACCACCAAACCAATCCGGTAAAGCATTACCTAGTTTGATATACTTACTTTGATCTAAAGTAGGTAAACCATTGGTACCTATCAATACTTCCCCTTTTTCATTTCTCCGCCAATCGTAAGCATACATATCGCCCATTGAACCTCCCTCTACTATTCTTAAAGCAGATCTTCCCTGGTCATAGAAGGTGATTTCTTTCAGATTTTCTGGCATCGATACCACATTGTTGCGTATTCTTGTCCAGTTAATGTCAATGTCCCAACGGAATTTTCCTTTTAACGGGCTAAATCCAAGAAGAACCTCAACCCCTTTATTTACAATTAAACCAGCATTGGTAGTATATCTGGAAAAACCAGTTACGTTACTGATGGGAACGTCGATAATTTGATTTTTACTATTTCTTACAAAATAATTTGCTTCTAATGAAATCAGATTATTAAGGAAATTAGCTTCAATACCAACTTCTGACTCAGTGGTAAGTTCTGGTAACAAATTGAAATTACCTATGTCAAGATCTCTTCTAAAACCACCTATCGTTCCAAAGGGAAAGCCAGGTACCGGTGCAAAATAAGTGCCAATCTGATAAGGAGATGCATCTTTACCTACCTGAGCAACAGACCCTCTAAGTTTCATAAAACTGAAAAAAGCGTTGTCTTTTAATAAGGTATTGCTTACTATGTAGGATAGACTCGCCGATGGGTAGAAGAAAGATCTGTTATCGGCAGGTAAGGTAGATGACCAGTCATTTCTACCTGTAAAGTTGAGATATAGATAGTCTTTATAGTCAATTCTCGCGTCAGCAAATACCCCAACGATTCTTCTTAAGGAGTTAGATTTACGAATAAAAGCATTAGATGTATTTAAAATGTTATAAAAACCAGGGGCTATGAAGCCTTCGCCGCGGGCACCTAAGTTTTCTCCCTGAATATCAGTGATAGTATTACCAACGGTAACATTTATACCTAAATCTTCATTGAATTTGTGATTTGCCGTTACTATAAAGTTTGAGTTAAGTTCCATTGAATTAATGGTCTCCTCGGTAATAAATCCACGAACCTGCGTACCCAAATCTAAATCTGGTGGAACAATCCTTGAACGTCTGTCATTATAATAATCTGCTGTAATTTGATAGCGTGCTGATAACCATGAATTAAATTTATAATTCAGATTCATATCTCCGTAAACTCTGTTAACATCGGTATTTAGAGGACTGGTTTCAGCCATATATCTAGGATTATCAATGGTTCCCGCCGTGATATTCTTTTGTGTGCCATCTGCTTTTAGATAATCATTTACATCGAAGGAAGGTGACCAGTAGGAGAGAGAGCTATAAATTGATTTATCACCAGACGCTGGATTAACGCCTTTTGAGTTAGCGTAATTAATCTGTCCACCAACGCTTAACTTTTCTGACATTTGATGAGTAGCTGATAATTTAGCAGTAACCCTCTGGAAACTAGTATTATAAGTGATACCCTCATTGTTAAAGAAAGAAGCGGAGGTTAAGAAACTGGTTTTATCAGATCCACCTGAAAAACTAAGCGAATGATTTGCAGTAGTTCCCTGTCTGAAAAAATCTCTGAAATGCTGATAAAAAGGGTCGCCTGGTAGCGATGGAGGACCAAATTGTTGGAAAACAGGAATAGACCCTGTTCTGGCTAATCCATTGATTCCGTGTGAATAAACCTCTTGAAGTAAAGGTACTTTATCCACTTCCTGTACACCATAACTGGTGGAATAATTAATCGCCGTTTTTCCCGCTTTTCCTTTTTTTGTCGTAATGATTACTGCACCATTTGACGCTCTTTGACCGTATAATGCAGTAGCCGCGGCACCTTTTAATATGTTGATGCTTTCAATGTCGTCATTGTTTATATCAGCTGCACGATTCGTATTCATGAATTGCTCATTGTTATTCACCGCGTT
>JBILDL010000494.1:0-2521 GCA_044352635.1 Saprospiraceae bacterium
TACAGCCAGTAGAGAAAAAGAAACAAATAAATACCTTCAGAAATGTTTTGGAAGAGGTTGAAACAGAGGTAGCTGCCTGGGTTGAAGAACAGAAACAGGAAATGGAGAAGCAGAAGATTTGGGCAGAGTACAGAAGAAATTTTATGGGTGACGTGTCACACGAACTTAAAACACCTATTTTTAATATTCAGGGCTATATAGAAACTTTGCTCGACGGTGCTGTGGATGAACCTCACATCAACAGGCATTTTTTACAAAAGGCTTCGAAAAATGTAGATCGTTTACAAACCATAATCAATGATTTGGAAACCATCTCAAGACTGGAATCGGGTGATTCTATGCTTGAATTACGCACCTTTGATATTAAAAAATTGGTAGAAGAAGTTTTTGAGGAGCTCGAAATTAAAGCAGCTGCCAGAAACGTATCATTGATTTTCAAAGAAGGTGCTCAGCAGGGTTTTAAAGTAAAAGCAGATAGAGAAAAAGTGCATCAGGTTCTTATCAATCTAGTCCACAACGCTATCAAGTATGGTAAAAACAATGGCTATATAAAATTGTCATTCTATGACATGGAAAGGCAAATTTTAATCGAAGTTGCCGACAATGGTACCGGTATTTCCAAAGAACATCTTCCCCATTTGTTTGATCGTTTTTATCGGGTGGAAAAAAGCCGGTCCAGAAATGCCGGTGGAACAGGACTAGGCCTCGCTATTGTCAAACACATAATTGAAGCACATCAACAAACAATACATGTTAGAAGTTCTGTAGAAATGGGATCAACCTTTGGATTTACATTAGAGAAGGCTTAAATTCTTTATTCTAAAAAGGTTTGCCTATCTTTGCGCCCGAAAAAGAAGAACTTACCCATCATATATGATTAATTTATCTAATATTTATGTTCAGTACGGAGACAGAATTCTGCTGAACAAAATCAATCTTGTTATTGGAGAAAAGGATAAAATAGGTCTTGTCGGTCGTAATGGTGCCGGAAAATCTACCCTTCTCAAGATTATCGCCGGTGAATTATCGCCACATGAAGGTAATATTGCGCGTCCTTCGACAAGTACTTTGGGTTATTTACATCAGGATATGGAAATTCCCCTGGGTAAAACCGTTCTTGAAGAAACGCTTACCGCTTTTGAAGAGGTGAGAGATCTCGAGATGAGATTAGCAAAAATTAACGAGGAAATGGCTCATAGGACGGACTATGAATCGGATTCTTACTATAAATTATTGGAAGATTTTTCTTACGTTAATGATAGGTTCCATTATCTTGGTGGTGATTCTATGCAGGCTGATGCTGAAAGAGTTCTTAAGGGATTAGGTTTCAAACCTTCAGATATGTCCCGCTTGACTGACGAATTTAGTGGTGGTTGGAAAATGAGGGTGGAATTAGCGAAAATGTTGTTGAAAAGACCCGATTATTTATTGCTCGACGAACCTACTAACCACCTGGATATTGAATCCATTATTTGGTTAGAAAATTTCTTAGTTGGTAATTCTGGCGCCCTCATATTGATTTCTCACGATAGAGAGTTTCTGAATAAAGTGACAAGCAGAACAGTTGAAGTTGAACTCGGTACCTTGCAAGATTATAAAGCTTCCTATAGTGATTATGTTGTGTTGCGTGAGGATAGGAGAGATAAATTAAAGTCGGCTTTTGACAATCAACAAAGGGTTATTGCAGATAAGGAGAAAACCATCTCCCGATTTATGGCTAAGTCCTCTAAAACAAAAATGGCTCAATCAATGCAAAAGCAATTGAATAAAATTGAGCGTATTGAACTTGACGAGACAGATGTTTCAGTAATGAATATTCGATTCCCAACAGCTCCCAGGTCGGGACAGGTGGCTCTCGATGTGGTTAATCTAAGCAAATCTTATGGAACTTTAAATATCCTGGATGATATCCATTTCAGAATGGATAGGGGAGAAAGAATTTCTTTTGTGGGTCAGAATGGTCAGGGAAAAACGACCCTGGCTAAGATTATAGTAAATGAATTAACTTATTCCAGCGGGGAATTGGTCTTGGGTCATAATGTAAAAATTGGTTACTATGCTCAAAATCAGGCCGAGAATATGTCGGGTTCAAAAACAGTTCTTGAAACTATGGAAGATTCCTCACCCCCCGAAATGCGAACTAAAATAAGGTCTATTTTGGGTGCTTTTCTTTTTTCAGGTTCCGACGCTGAGAAAAAAGTGTCCGTCCTTTCAGGTGGGGAAAGAGCTCGCCTTGCCCTGGCTTGTTTACTCCTGAATCCTTTTAATTTACTCGTGCTGGATGAACCTACCAATCACCTGGATATGTTGTCAAAAGATGTTTTGAAAAAAGCACTGTTGGAATATGATGGTACTTTGATAGTTGTCTCCCACGATAGAGAGTTTTTACAGGGTCTTACTGAAAAAACACTGGAGTTCAGAGATAGAAAACTGTTTGAATATCTGGGAGATGTGAATTTCTTTTTAGAAAAAAGAGATTTGCAGAATATGAGGGAAGTTGAAAAAATTAATGTCCCAGTGG
>JBILDL010000496.1:0-2514 GCA_044352635.1 Saprospiraceae bacterium
TGGAGCAAAAAGGATAAAGAACAACCATTTTTTCATAAAATTATTTTAAGGGAATAACGGCTAAAGTTATTCTTGATGTACAAGTTAATTGGTTTTTTGCATTACAAATATCTATTTGCCAAACTTGGATGGTTTTACCGATTCTTATTGGTTTTACCGTCCCAACTACTGGCGGTTCACCCTCTTTTACTGCTTTTAAATGATTTGCATTTATCTCCACGCCAACTATAGTATGGGTGCTTAAATTTTCGAGACATAGCGTTCCGGCAAAACTACCCAGTGATTCTGCCAAGGCAACACTGGCTCCTCCATGAAGAATTCTAAAAGGTTGAACCGTTCTATGATCTACGGGCATGGTTGCCTTTATGAAATCTGGGCCAACTTCTATTACCTGAATGCCTAAAGTTTCCATTAAAGTATTCTTACCCATTTCGTTGATGGCTATTTCATTGGTAGGCTGTTTCCATATCATAGTAAAGTGTTTATACTGTATTAATTTGATAATGCAAGTTATTCAATTATTTAATAGTGAATTTTAAATTCGCTAATAAACATATAAACTATTTGCTTTGTTGTAAGGTAAATTTCATTATAAACAGCTTAAATTTCATTATAGGTGAACTTGTTACACAAAAATGCCACTGAATTTTTGACTCAATTTTATACAGAAACCCGCCGTATAAATCTTGATAAAAGACTTTCAGACGTATATGAAGAAATTGAGTTGTCGGGGACGTACAAACTGACCTTAGATGAATTGACTTTTGGTGCTTGTGTTGCCTGGAGAAATAGTAATCGGTGCATTGGAAGGCTTTTTTGGAAATCTCTGAAAGTAGTTGATGGAAGATCAATCAGTACCTTTGAGGAAGTTAAAACGGCCGTTTTTAAACACCTGGAATTTGCAACGGGTAATGGAAAAATAAAACCATACATCACTATTTTTCCTCCAGAATCACCAGAAGGATTGGCTCCATTGAGGTTTTGGAATAGTCAATTAATAAGGTATGCTGCTTATAAAAAAAATGGGCAAATAATAGGGGATCCCGCTCAATTGGATTTTACTGATGTTTGTCTCTCTTTGGGCTGGAAAGGAAAAGGTACCGCATTTGATGTTTTACCTGTCGTTTTTCAATTTGAGGATAAAAAACCTCTTTTTTTCGAATTACCAGCTCATTTAGTTAAAGAAGTAGTTATTCAGCATCCTGAATATGAAAGTTTCAATGATTTAAACTTAAAATGGAACGCTTTGCCCGTTATTTCTGATATGGTGCTCGAAATGGGTGGTATTCACTTTCCTTCTGCTCCTTTTAATGGTTGGTATATGGTAACCGAAATTGGTTCCAGAAACTTTGGAGATGAAGACAGGTTTAATCAATTACCTAAAGTCGCTGAGGCCATTGGCTTGAATATTTCTAGCAAAGATATGTTTTGGAAGGACAGAGCCTTAATTGAATTAAATTATGCCGTGAAAACGTCTTTTGATAAAGGAGGGGTGTCAATAGCTGATCATCATGAATCATCCGATCAGTTTATGAAGTTTATTCAGCAGGAAAAGAAATTGGGAAGAGAGGTTATGGCTGACTGGAGTTGGATTGTACCACCTAATGCTGGATCAACTATGAAGGTTTTTCATACCTCATTTGAAAATAAAGTACTAAGCCCAAATTTTTATTATAATAATCCAGTTTGGAAAAAATCAAATAATGAATCATTGAATAAATGCCCTTTTCACATCCTTTCTAAAAAATAAAAGAGGAACACACATGCCGTGTGTTCCTCAATGAAAGGGAATTTTTCTTATTTAGCAGAAGATACAGCTAAAGAGTAAATTACTAATCCAAATCCAATTTTGTTAACAGCGTCACCAATGTTATAGATAATGTCTAATGACTCCAAAGGTAATACACCGTCTAACCAACCACCAGGAATGGCCATGTAACCAATTGGATAGATTGCCCAACCAACTAATACGAACCAACCTAATGTTTTAAATGCACCTTGTAGTGCAGGGTCGTTTGAATTTCCAGCCAATTTCTTAGCTGATCCTAACCATACTTCATAAAGAATACCTACGTATCCGATAGTTGAAATGAAACCCCATAGTACAGACTGCTCACGGTAAACAGTTTCACCTAAATAACCAGCAATTAACATTAATAGTGAATAGGCAATCATTTTCCATAGCAAAGAAACGGTAGCACCGAATGCCTTTAAGATCAAATAGAACTCAACGCACATTAATGGTACAGTTAAAATCCAGTCGATGTAACGGAAAGAAGTAGGAGAAGTACCATTTTCTGCCCAAAATGAGCGCATGTAGAAATAATGTACTGCTGCAATTCCTGTAATCATACCAGAAATTAATAATGAATCTTTCCATTTTCCTGATACATTGGTCATTTGAACAAAAAAGAAAACGGTTGAAGCTAACATCGCCATTGAGCCAATGAAAAATGTAAAGCCTACATAATCACCTTCTTTTAAGGTTGCAAGAAACAGGTTAGAAAAGTTTTG
>JBILDL010000497.1:0-2512 GCA_044352635.1 Saprospiraceae bacterium
GCATCTGTCCAGACCGTTGATTCAGCCAGCTGATCTAAGGGTTTTGTATTGACAAAATCGTCATTACATCCAAAAACAACCAGAGATAAAAGACAAAAAACAATTTTTTTCATTTTTTTCATTTTTTTAATCATTAGAATGTAACCGTTAAACCAGCATTAATAATTCTCTGCTGAGGATAATATTGGCCAGTTGCACTACTGGATTCTGGATCAAAAGTATTGAAATCACTAATGGTGAATAAATTCAATCCATTAAAGTAGAGTCTCATACTTGTCATTCCCGCTTTTTTAAATAATTTTTCTGGCAGGGTATAACCAACCTCTAGGTTTTTTAATCTGATATAATCAGTACTTCTGAACCAATAAGTGTTGTTACCTGAGAAATACTGGTCACTTCTATTGGCGATACGTGGATGAACACTGCTAGGATTTTCCACCGTCCAGCGATCATTATACATTTCAAGCAAATAGTTACCAATATTACCCATTTCACCTGGGCTAACATACTGTTTTGCTCCAGCAGAACCTTGAAACAGGATATTAAGGTCGAAACCTTTGTAACTTGCAATTAAACTAATTCCCCCTTGTAAAGTAGGAATATTGTTGAAATCAGTACGAACCTGGTCATCTGGGGTAATTTTACCGTCCCCGTTATAATCCTGGTACTTCATATCACCAGGGCGAAGGGTATTCACGATAGCGCTATAGCTAATTTTCTCTGCATTAATTTCTGCCTGATCTTTAAATACACCATCATATATGTATGCTTGAACCGTGTACATAGGTCTTCCTGTAGTTCTTTGCCATTCAGGAGCACCAGGTGCTTCGTCCCAGAACAAGATTTTATTTTTTGCATAACCGCCATTAACGCTTATGTTAAAATTAAAATCGCCAACACTGGTGCGATAGCCTATCAAGGCATCAAATCCTTTGTTTTCAACTTCACCAATATTTTGAGCTGGTAAAGTCAGACCTGTTGATTGAGGAACAGAGGCATTTTTAACCCAAAGGATATTGGTACGTCTGTTATTGAAATAATCAAATTCGAAGGTAATTTTGTCATTGAATAATGCACCTTCAATACCTATGTTTGCGTTAGTAGCCACCTCCCAGGTAATATTAGGATTAGGAATTCTTGCTTCGAACAATGTTTTTGTTTCAATATTTCCAAGAATGTAGCTTCTAAATCCATAAGTAGAAAGATACTGATAAGTAGCAATCTGATCATTACCCATTTGGCCCAAAGAACCTCTCAGTTTCAAATAATTTACAGCAGGAATAGACTGCATGAAATTTTCCTTTGAAATGACCCATCCGGCCATTACCCCAGGGAAAAAGCCATATCTGGTTTCTTCAGGAAAAATATCAGAGCCGTCATAACGCCATAAAAGTTCAAGTAAATATTTCTCCTTATAGTTGTAAGCTGCACGACCAAAATAATTTAGACGTGCTCTAAGTGAAGAAACACCCCCATTATTTTTTTCCAAATCACCCCCTGCGAACATCTGATCTAAAGCTGGAGAGATAAAGAATCGACGGAAAGCATTGAAGTTACTTGCATCAATCGTTTCTCTATTTGAACCGGCAAGAACGGTTACTTTATGATCTCCGAAAGTACGGTCATAGTTCAGTACACCACCCAATAAAATATTTAGCTGAGTGGTATTTCCCAAAGTAAGTCTTGGTTCAGCAGGACCTCTTCTGGCGGCAACCAGATTCGGTGTTACACCATCTGCAGCAAATCCTGTTCCTCTTTCATACAGCGTCCAAGGTGTTTCCCAGCGTTTATTGTTCTGATTCAATTTATCTATCGCCGCGTTACCTGTGAACACTAATCCTTTAATACCAGGAATTTTTATATCTAATTGACCATTTGTCTGAATATAATCTCTTTTATCGTCATCATAACCCGTATCATTTGTTGTGATAACCACAGGGTTTTCACCATTCTCGATATCTGGCCCCGGACGACCGTCAGGCCAGTAAGCAGGCTGTTGAGGTTTTCCCCTCATCAACATCCTAAAGATAGCACCGGCCCCTTTTGTTGGGAAGAAACGATTTTCCTGACGCCCAAGCATACCTATATTAACATTGATAAATTCGTTTACCTTGGCATCAAGGTTAAGACGTAAATCGTACTGCTTGTAGCCCGTTGCAGAATTTATGTAGTTTCCATCCTGATCCTGGAAGCCGAGAGAAGCCAGATATTTCAAATTCTCTGAACCTCCTGTCATTTGAAGATTGTGACGCTGTTGTGGAGACCATCTTTTCAAGGTTTCTGCATACCAGTCTGTATTTGGGTGAGTCCACGGACTTGAACCATCCTTATATTTTTGGAAATCACTTGGCTGGAAAGGCGCTTTTCTAATCTGACCATTTGGACGGGTATAAGAACCCGTTGACTTATAAGCTGCAGTAGCTGCCGACCATTCACTGGCAGGTAAACCGTAAATATCGAGATCATTTAACATCTCAGTATATTGAGCGGCATCGGCCAATTTAGGCAATTG
>JBILDL010000499.1:0-2511 GCA_044352635.1 Saprospiraceae bacterium
TGGAGATATTAACTCTAAAGGTTTTTGGTGGACTTCAACGCCTGATCCATCTGATACTGACAAAGCTTATATAAGAAGCATGCAATACAATTTTGATAGCGTTTTAAGAAATACAGAAGATAACAAATATGGTTTCTCTGTGCGTTGTGTGAAAAATTAAATTTTAAATAAATTTTTGAAAAAAACCCTTTGGCAAAAACCAAAGGGTTTTTTCTTTTTATAAAGGTGAATACCTACTTTTGTAGGCATTTAATCCTTACTTATGACGTTTTTCACTCGCATATTAAACCTGGGTACCTGTTTTTCTCTTTTTTTTGCAGTTCCACTGCTGTGTCAAGATGCTGAAATATTTCCACCAGCAAAAGAAAAGAGGATAGTTGAGGCACAAAAAATGGATAAATCTATCCGTATTGATGGTTTGTTGAATGAGGAGGCATGGAAGTTGACAAACCATACAACTTCTTTTGTTCAGATTGAACCTAATCAAGGGGAAATGGCGCATGAGCAGACCTTTTTAAGGGTTCTGTACAATAAACAATTTCTGTATTTTGGTATTTTTGCTGCAGATTCTTTGGGTAAAAAGGCTATTCGGGCCACCGATTTTAAACGCGATTTTAGTTTTAGATCTCATGACCTGGTTGCCCTAGCTTTCGATGGATTTAATGATACCAGAAATGCTATGGCTTTAACTATGAATGCTTATGGAGTACAACGCGATTTATTGTCCTTTGATGATCTTTACTATGATTCCGATTGGGATGGTTTGTGGAGGGTTCGTACCAATAGAACCGATTCAGGCTGGTATGCGGAAGTTGCTATTCCCTGGCAAACTTTGCGTTATCCAAAACTAACAGATTCCATTCAACAGTGGGGCTTTAATATGATTCGTGTAAGAAGATCTTCAAACGAAACCTCTGCTTTTTCCCCTTTTCCCCGCTCTTTTAGTGCGCTAAGGATGGCTTACGCTGGTTTACTGACTAATCTTCAACCTCCGCCCCCAAAATCAAATATTCGCTTTCAACCTTATCTGTTAGGAGCGGTAGATCGATATAGTCCTGAAATAGCCGGTACAAAGGAACAATCCGCCAAGATTGGGGGAGAAATTAAATGGGCTATTAACCCAAATACCGTTTTCGACCTTACGTTAAATACCGATTTCGCTCAGGCTGATGTCGATAGACAAATAAATAATATCACGCGATTTTCTATCCTTTTTCCAGAAAGACGACAATTTTTTCTTGAAAATGCTTCTCTCTTTGGTGTCGGTGGTGGTCCCTCTCCCGATTTTTCTGGTGGATTTATGCGCATTCAACCCTTTTTTAGCAGAAGAATTGGTCTTGATGATAATGGAAATCCTATTCCAATCGATATAGGAAGTCGTTTGGTTTATAGGTCTTTAAAGCGAAATGTTGGGGTGATGGCCATTCAACAACGAGGCTTTATGAAGGAAGATCCTACGCGTTTTTTTGTAGGTAGATTTTCAGAAAATCTTGGGGAACAACATCGGGTAGGGGGGTTGGTTGCCTTAAAAAATGGACCTAAAGGTACCCATGCTACCAGTATGTTAGACGGTTTTTTTCGTCTGGGCCAATCTCATTCACTCAATACCATGTTTATTAATACCACTCAGACAGATGGAAAAAAATCGGGACTTGCCGGGTATGCTCAATATTTCTATGCAACCAATCAATTAAAATTTTGGTGGACACAATCCATTGTAAATAAAGATTTTAACCCTGAATTGGGTTTTGTTTCCCGAACCGATGTAATTGGTACTACTCCTGGAGTAAATTTTTTCTACAGAGGCAAAAAATTACCTTTTAAAAAATATATTAGGGCTTATGAGCCTGGTTTCAATATTGAAATTTATCATCAGGCGTCCACTGGAAAATTGATCGAAAGACAGATTAACGTTTGGCCACTGTTTTTTAATCTTCAGAACGGCGGATTTATTGGATATGGTGCCAATATTGCATATCAAAATTTAACAGAGGCATTTGAACCGCTAGGGGTCAGTATTAAGGCTGGTTCATTCAACTATGTTAGAAATCAGATTTATCTGAGTTCTGATCCTTCAAAAATATTAAATGTATTTGCTGACTATAGCTGGGGGAACTATTTTGACGGAAAGTTAAATGCTCTTGATATGACGCTTCAGTTTGCACCCTCCCCTCATTTTTCTTTATTAGGAAGGATGAATAGAAACAGGGTGAAGTCTTTGGGGGAAAATAATACTACAGAAACCATTGATTTATTTAGCATTGAGGGTAGATTTGCTTTAAATCCGAGGTTGCAGCTCATTGGGTTTTATCAGCAAAATGCCGAGAATAACCTAAAAAATTATAATATTCGATTATCCTGGGAGTACTCGCCTTTATCTTTCATTTATTTAGTGTTAAACAAACGAGGATTTGAACGTTTAGATGGCAGATATCAAAACGAGCAGCACGCTATTCTAAAATTAAGTTACCTGCGCCAATTGTAGAAAACAGGGCAACAGGTATTAATCTT
>JBILDL010000498.1:0-2511 GCA_044352635.1 Saprospiraceae bacterium
CTTACGGCGATCATGAAAGGTGTAGACAAACCTATTTTTCCCTGTATCCAGGGTACTATTTTACCGGAGATGGTGCAAAACGGGATAAAGACGGAAATTACCGAATTATTGGAAGAGTCGATGATGTTATAAATGTATCCGGTCATAGGTTAGGTACTGCAGAGGTAGAAAATGCAATAAATCGTCATCCTCATGTAGTGGAATCAGCCGTGGTTGGCTTTCCTCATGATATTAAAGGACAGGGAATTTATGCTTATGTAATACCTGTAGATTTTAATATCGATGAAGCTATTTTGAAAAAAGAAATTGCAGAGGTAGTAGCCAAACAAATTGGTGCCATTGCAAAGCCTGATAAAATTCAATTGGTTTCTGGACTTCCTAAAACCCGGTCAGGTAAAATCATGAGAAGAATTTTACGAAAAGTGGCCGGTGGCGAAACTGAAGGTTTCGGAGATGTAAGCACGCTGCTAAATCCAGAAATTGTTGAAGAAATTAAAGACGGAGCCGTATAATTTTATTGAAATGATTTACTATGCTTGGAAATATTCCGTCGAGAAAAAAAATCAGATATCCGATTGGTGAAAGGTTATTAGCCTATTTATCTTACTATAATAGAGTAAGCAAACTTCCTCTTCAATATAGCGATTTACTTCGATACGAAGCCACAATTCCAGTGATGGGGCAAAACGATAAAGACACGGGCTGGGAATCTGTTTTTTATCATGAATCAGCTCAAACTGAAATTTATACTGGCCTTAAACTTATTTATGCCTTGTTAAAAACAGGTGGCGACATAAGTGTGATGGATCATTTAACTATTGCCAGAATTGATTTTTGTACTTTTGGAAATTCCAAGCCTTTTCGCATTAGAATAATTAATAGGCTGAATGATAATTACGACCATTTTTATGTCAAAATATCAGATGCATCAAGAGTTTATGGCCTAGAGTTGGAATCTCTTCTTTCTCCTAATTTTTTTTACTATTTAATTGATGGAGAAACGCTTATAGAAGAACATATTGCAGGCATTCCCGGGGACGATTTTATAACCAGACGCTTAAATACCGATCTTTTTAATCAGATAAGAATTATCAAGGAATTTGTAAAATTTAACGAAAGGTGCTTTGCAAGGTTACTCGGTGACATGAGATCATATAATTACGTCGTAGATATTACGCCTGATATTGAAGGTAACCAATATAGGATGAGGGCCATAGACTTTGATCAACAAACTTTTGAAGGTTCAAAAAGATTCTATCAACCTCAATATTTCAAAGAAAACAACCCTATTATTACCCTTGGTATCAATAATATCGGGCCTGAATCAGTTAAACAATATCAAATGGAGGAAAGAAGTCTTATTTCTGAAAGAATAAGAACTGAACAGGACAGAGTAAACAGTCTGTTTAGGATTTTTAGGATGGATGAAATTTCAACGAAAGATAAAACCAGACAACTAGGGAATGAATTGTTTCAATTACATGGTGATGTAGCATTTAAACAAGCAGTAACTATGGGTGAAATAACTCAGTTGCATTTAGAGAAAATACTAAATAAACCTGTAATTAACTGGCAATGACGTCCCATGAATTTTTATCACCAACGGAATGGTTAAGATATAAACGTCATTTACAATTACCTGGATTTGACGAAAACTCCCAGTTGGCGTTAAAAAAATCTACTGTTTTAGTCGTGGGTGCAGGTGGTCTTGGTTGTCCTATTCTTTTATATCTTGCAGCAGTAGGAATTGGCAAAATAGGGATAATAGATTTTGATATTATTGAAATTGAAAATTTACACAGACAGATATTGTTCGATGAATCTGATGTTGGCAGACATAAAGCTATCGTAGCAGGAGAAAAAATTAAAAAACTTCATCCTTATGTCAATATTGAAGTATTTAATAAGGCCATTGATTATGAAAATGTCACATCGATAATTTCTGATTATGATGTCATTGTGGATGGTTCTGATAATTTTGCAACGAGGTATTTGTTAAATGATGCTTGTGTTATCATGGATAAACCGTATATCTATGGTGCTGTTTTTCAGTATGAAGGTCAGGTTTCAAGCTTTAATGTACTTTTGGACAACAAAAGGAGTTGCAATTACAGGAATATATATCCGGAACCACCAGAAACAGGCGTTATACCCTCTTGTGCAGAAGGAGGAGTTCTGGGAGTGTTGCCAGGAATCATAGGCTGTGTTCAAGCAATGGAAGTAATTAAGCTCATCACAGGTTTAGGTGAACTCATTGTAAATTCAACCTGGATTTTTGATGCATTGTCTATGGAAAGTCATAAAATCTATATAACTGACCCTATTCCGTTCATAATTAATGAAATTATTCCCATCCAAAACTATTGCATTCCTTCTGTGATTACCGAAATTGAATATTCTGAACAATGGGAACAAAACCTCAACAATTTTCAATTAATTGATGTACGAACTGAAGAAGAGAGGTGTCGAAAGAACATTGGAGGTATTCATATCCCATTATCTGAAATAAAA
>JBILDL010000500.1:0-2510 GCA_044352635.1 Saprospiraceae bacterium
GCAATGGGAAAATAAGATTGATAATCCCTGTCGAACGCAATTTGCTTGTACGTTCTTTCCTGGAACCATTTGCCTGCCAGCAGGAAAAATAAAAATCCTGCCAGGCTATCCATATAACCGGATCCTGTTTGCGAAATGATTTCATAAGCACTTCTGACAAAAAGAGTGGTTGCGCCCACAACAATGGGTATGTCTAAGTTATAGTCCCTGATTTTCAAACCTTTCCATGCTGAAACAAAATAATCTCGGGCACTGTAAAATAAGACGGGAATGCCTAAACTTAAGTTTAAATAACCCAGTATTTGCACAATGAACGGATCAGAATCTTTAGTCAGGCCCAGATATTCAGGAAAACTGAATAGCATGCTATTTCCGAAGGCAAAACCTGCTACTCCGATTTGATAAATAAGATCGTTGGAATGGCTGGTGGATTGTTTTTTTTGCGCTTTATCTAATCGAATGAGAGGGGGATAACCTATTTTATCTAACAATTCAGCTAACTGTCTTAGGGAAATAACAGATTCTTTAAAAGAAATATGAATTTCCTTTTCAATAAAATGTACGGTGGCACTTAAAATGCCATCGTGTAAACGAGGCAGGTTTTCCAATAACCAGATACAGGCGGCACAATGTATGGTGGGTAAGTCAAATCTTACCCGACTAGTATTTGGACTTCTGAAAAATAAGATTTGGTTTTCCAAATCACCATCATCTAAATACTCAAAATGTAGATTCTCTATGTTTTTAAGGCTAATAAGGGCCAGATCGGCCGACGAATAATAGGCACAAAGATTATTTTTCTCTAATAATTGATAGACTGTTTGACAACCTTCACAACAGAAGACAGGTGTTTGCTTTTCATTGGGTAAACAAGGTTCTCCACAGTGTGCGCATCTTGCCTGGGCAATAATGGATGATGTATTTTTTTTATTTGGGATAACCTGCTGTTCGGGTGGATATAAGGTCATACAACTACATTTTGATGTAAATGTAGTTAGTAATGAAAAAATTAAGGGGTGACAAAAGTCACCCCTTAATAGGAATTTTTATAAGAAAAAATTTGCTTTGACTTTCAAGATCAATAAATCTTATCCCAGTTTTTAAGCATCAAATAACCACTTATTAGGGCAACAAAGCCACTTAGTAGAGCGGGCATCATATTGCCGTAAATGATAAATCCAATTGAAAATAGCGCAGAATAAACCAGGATACAACCAAGGAACATGCCTAATATCTGATTTGGAAGTTTGCCTGGAATAATCTCATTTGAATCGAGTTCACCTGAGGCAATACCTTTTTCAATAACAGGTTTCCAACCAGTTGGTGAAGGTTGAATTAATTTAAAAAATCGGAGCATTGTCTCCTGTGAAGATGGTGCTGTTAAAAAAGTAACTGCAACCCAGGCTAAAGTAGTTATACCAACGCCGGCCAATAGTTTGATGTGTTCAGGAAGCGGATTTTCCATGCCAAGTTCAAAGTATAAGGCTAGCATAAAGGAAACAACCATAGCGGTAATTTCGCTGTATGCGTTAACTCTCCACCAAAACCAACGAAGGATAAATATTAAGCCTGTTCCTGCACCGATTTGTAATAATATATTGAAAGCCTGAAGCGCATTTTCTAAAGCCAATGCAAGCAAAGCTGCCATAATCATCAAGACAACGGTGGAGATTCGTCCAACGTTAACCAGTTCATTTTGAGGCGCATCAGGTCTTAAAAATCGCTTGTAAAAATCATTTACCACATAGCTTGATCCCCAGTTTAAATGCGTGGAAATAGTTGACATGAAAGCTGAAAGTAAAGCAGCGATGAGTAAGCCTATGAGTCCGGCAGGAAGTAAATTAAGCATGGCCGAAAAAGCAAGGTCATTTTTTACCACTTTGGGATCAAGATGAGGGAAAGCCGCTTGCAATGAAGCTATGTCAGGAAAAACAATCAAACTTGCCAGTGCTATAAGAATCCATGGCCAGGGACGAAGGGCATAATGCGCTATATTGAAAAATAGGGTAGCCGTTACTGCGTTTTTCTCATCTTTTGCCGATAACATTCTTTGCGCAATATAACCTCCACCGCCGGGTTCTGCACCAGGGTACCAAACACTCCACCATTGTACAGCTAAAGGCATTAGAAACAAGGGAATTAATTGTTTGGAATCTGAAAAGTCAGGTAAAAAGTTAAGTTTTCCTGAAACATTTGGGTGAGCTAACATCTTACTTAAACCGCCAACTTCTGGCAGATTAACAATATAAACCGCTGCGACCACCATGCCTATCATGGCAAGAACGAACTGAAAAAAATCTGTTAAAACTACCCCTTTTAATCCACCAATAGAAGTGTAAATAACGGTAATGATTGAAGTAATTAACAAAGTTTCTACTGGTTCCAAATCGAGCATGACGGCTCCAATTTTTATGGCTGCCAGGGAAACAGTGGCCATAATCATGACATTGAAAAAAACACCGAGGTAAATGGCTCTGAATCCACGAAGGAAGGCAGCTGGTTTTCCACTG
>JBILDL010000502.1:0-2509 GCA_044352635.1 Saprospiraceae bacterium
CTTTAGCTATAGCAGCATTACCAACACAATCACTATTTTTTGCAATGCCATCAATATTGAGAGAAAGGAGAGAAGGGCTTTGTTGCCAGGACGTTTTTACGGTGTAATTTCCACAAGGTTGATTTTTAATAGTACTCACCTCAAATTGTAGGAGACGACCTGATTTAGAAAATTTTTCCACATAACCAATTACAAATTCCCTTTCAATATTTGCAACAATGATGGTTGGTTCTAAAACCTCCTTTTTACAGGTCGTCAATCCTGACATAATAAAAAATAACAATATAATTCTAAGATGCATATTCATTTTTGTTTTATTGAAACGACATGAATGTAAAAATGCTGCCTTATAAAAATACATATTTATTAAAATTTATCTGTAGTTGACCTAAAGTCCCTAAGCTTGCTTATTTTTACATTTGATTTTGAATAGCAGAATTTATTTAAACAACAATATGAAATTTATAAGAAATTTTTGTGTCATTGCTCACATCGATCACGGAAAGAGTACGTTGTCTGATAGATTAATGGATTTCACTCATACCATTGATAAACGTCAGATGAAAGACCAGGCATTGGACAGTATGGATCTTGAAAGAGAGAGAGGCATTACCATAAAAAGTCATGCCGTTCAGATGTATTATCCTCATGACGATGGTAATAGGTACACTTTTAATCTTATTGATACTCCGGGACATGTTGATTTTTCTTATGAGGTTTCCCGTTCTATCGCTGCTTGTGAAGGCGCTTTACTTCTTATAGACGCTACACAGGGCATTCAGGCTCAGACTATTTCAAATCTTTATTTAGCCATTGAGCACGATCTGGAAATTATTCCTGTCCTCAACAAGGTGGATATGGAAAATGCCAATATTGAAGAAGTATCTGACCAGATAATTGACTTGATTGGTTGTAAGAAAGAGGATATTATCCTGGCCAGCGGAAAAACGGGTATTGGTGTTCCTGATATTATGAAAGCGGTGGTGGATAGAATTCCCTGCCCAAAAGGTAATTCTGATGAGCCGCTGCAAGCTCTGATTTTCGATTCAGTTTTCAACTCATTTCGTGGGGTGATTGCCTATTTCAGAATTATGAATGGCACCTTGAAAAAGGGTGATAAAATCCGATTTTTTTATGGTTCACGGGAGTATGTAGCTGACGAAATTGGTATATTACAAATTAATCAGATGCCCAGGGATGTGCTAAAAACGGGTGATGTTGGCTACGTAATTACAGGTATAAAGGAATCTAAAGAAATTAAAGTTGGGGATACTATCACCCATGTTGACAGACCATGTAATGAGGCTATTCATGGATTTGAGGAGGTTAAACCTATGGTCTTTGCGGGTATTTTCCCTATCGATAATGATGATTTTGAAGATTTAAGGGATAGTTTAGAGAAGTTACAACTAAATGATGCTTCTTTGGTCTTTGAAGCAGAAACTTCCCAGGCACTGGGATTTGGATTCCGCTGTGGGTTCCTCGGTATGCTTCACCTGGAAATTATCCAGGAACGCTTATCAAGAGAGTTCAATATGGAGGTGATTACCACCGTTCCTAACGTTTCTTATACCGTTACTACCACAAATAATGAAAAAGCGGTCGTTCGTACTCCTTCTGATTTGCCGGATCCCTCAAGAATTAGTACCGTGGAAGAACCTTATATTAGAGCGCAGATAATAACTAAACCGGACTATATTGGCTCAATAATGAACCTTTGTCTCGATAAAAGAGGAATTCTCTCCAGACAGGTTTATTTGACGCCTTATAGAGTTGAACTAAGTTTTGAACTTCCTTTAGCTGAAATTGTATTCGATTTTTATGACAGACTCAAATCTATATCAAGAGGTTACGCTTCTTTCGATTATGCGTTAATTGATTATCGGGCATCTGATCTTATTAAATTAGACATAAAACTGAATGGCGAAAATGTCGATGCGCTTACTGCTTTGGTTCACAGGGACAAAGCAGATTATATAGGTAGAAAAATTTGTAAGCGTCTCAAGGATTTACTTCCAAAACAACAGTTTGTTATCGCTATTCAAGCAGCTATTGGCGCTAAGGTTATTGCAAGGGAAACTATTTCAGCCCTTCGAAAAGACGTTACAGCCAAATGTTATGGTGGAGATATTTCCAGGAAAAGAAAACTCCTTGAGAAGCAGAAAGAGGGAAAAAAGAAAATGAGACAAATTGGCTCAGTAGATGTTCCTCAAAAGGCCTTTCTTGAAGTATTGAAGTTAGGTAATGATTGATTTTTATAAAAATCATGTCCATAATATGAAGGTATGAAACAAACAATAATGTGCAGCAGGTAAAATTAGGTGATAATTTTTTTGCCGACATTATTGTTTGTATTTGTCCTCTTTTTCTTCATAAGCTAAGGTTCATCACACCTCGTACTAATGTATAAATGTTATATTTTCTTCTTGTTGTGTCTTTCTTTTTCTTGTACACCTGATGAAACACCCATTGAAAAGGCTGGTTTAAATGAAAAAGCAGTTTCCTTTGA
>JBILDL010000501.1:0-2509 GCA_044352635.1 Saprospiraceae bacterium
CAAAAAAACATTGATTTTTAACGTCACTTTCCCGTACCCTGAACGAGTACCACCAAAGTGTAAAACATAATTTTAAAATCCAGCGCAATAGATCTGTTTTCCAAATAAAGGATATCATATTTAAGGCGCTGGATCATTTGATCCACATCTGAAGCATAGCCGTATTTGACTTGACCCCAGGAAGTTATGCCAGGTCTCACCTTTAACAGATGACGGTAATGAGGCGCCTGCTCCATTATCTTATCGATATAAAATTTTCGTTCAGGGCGTGGCCCCACTAAACTCATCTCACCAATGAGGACATTCCAGAATTGAGGTAATTCATCGAGCCTCCATTTTCTCATAATAGCGCCAAATGGTGTGCAGCGGCTGTCTTCATCTTTAGAAAGTTGGGGCCCACCATACTCAGCATTTTCATACATTGATCTGAATTTCAGAATAGTAAATGGTACCCCTTGCAGGCCAATTCTTTCTTGCCTGTAAAATACAGGCCCAACAGACGATTGCTTCACTTTTAGCGACAAATAAGCAAAGAGAGGAGATAATAAAAGTAAAGAAACTAAGGAAACCAAAATATCCAGGAACCGCTTGAAGGCAATTTGCCAGGGTGGCATTATTTCCTGATTTATTTCAATGAGAGCCGTACCAAATACCTGGTTCATTTTAACACTTCCCAGCATGATATCATACATATCAGGAATAATTTTAACATGTAAAATGGGCCTGAAATCAAATAAGGCAGTTATTAGCTGTTTTAATAAATTGTGTTCCTGCGTTTGTATGGCAATAATGACCTCCTCAATTTGAAATTCCTTAATAATACTGTCTAAGTCTTTTATATTTCCGAGGTATTTTAATTTGGCCTCTAAAGGAGATACTTTTTCTTTGTTACTTCTTAAAAATCCAATAAAATGATAACCGTAGGAACGTTTTTGTGAAATTATTTCTTCATATAAAGCCAGCGCTTCTGAATTACCTCCGATAATGATGGTATTAAATTTTACCATTCCCTGACGGATCCGTCGAGATGCTGCGGTTAATAAAACCATTCTCGTAACCACGGTAAGTATAAAATGAAAACTGAAAAGGGCTAGAAATGATTGATAGTAAGTGGTATAATTAGAAACAAAATCATCAAGTATCAAGGTAAAAAACAGGATTAAAACACCAAAAAAGGAGAGAAAAAAGGTTCTTGACAGCGTTTTTAACCTGGAATGTCTGTGTATATCGCCATATTGATCAAATAATGAATACACCAGAAACCAGCCAATGGGTATAATAATCAGTCCGTACCAGAAATTAATATCTTGAAAAATGACTGAAACGTTCTCTTCCTTTTCAATCATCATTTTTCTGTAAGCAAAAAAAAGGCCCCAGGCAATCATGGCACAAAAATAATCAGCCCATTTATAAAAGAGGGTGTGATTATTCAGGTTCCTTATTTTTGTTTTGCTCATTAAAAAGAAATTAGTTTTATATTGTCAAAATGAACACTGGCATTTTCCTTTCCCTCTGGTAACGCGGCATTAAAAATAACTCTGTAATAGAGCGATTTTCTTAGGGCAAGGGTGCTTCCCAGGTTAAAATAAATCTTTTTCCAATCTGCCGATTCTTTAAATCCTGCAATAGGCACAATAATACCTGCTTCCTCGATATTTTCAGTATCATAAAATTGAACGCCAATAACGCAAGGTGCCTCCCCTTTATAATCCATCTCAAGATAAACCGGTTGACCTGGATTAAAGGTATTTTTATATTTTGCGTTTGACCCCACGGTTACTATTGGCGCAGATTTGGATACCTGAATTTTTCCCGAAAATTTACCCTCAAAAACATTATTGTCGCTATAAGGTAAGACCCTGTTTTCTGGTAATCCGCTGACTAGAAAGGAAAAAAAAGAGGTGTTATTTTCAAAATTTTCTATAAAATGAAATTTCGACGTCGATAAATAGCTGGTTTCCATCTTCAAAGTATCTGTTTTTAAAGCTTTTAAATTAACCTTTACTTTGATTGGGTTGAAAAATGGATAATTCTCAGGCGTTGCTCCAATGCCATTTTCCTTTATGCCCGCTTGAATAGTTAAATTTTGTTCCCCATACAATAATAACGGAATTTTTGCCGGTAAGGGGAACATACCTAAAAATTCAGTATCGTTAAATAACCAGATATCGGTAATTCTTTCTGATGTACTTCCCTGATTCACCTGTGTTTTTAAACGAAATTCGCTTATGTAAAGATAACTGGGGGTAGGTTCGTTTTGATTTAAAAAAGAACATGACGAAAATGTCAGCAACAATAAAAAATAAAAAAGGACAAGTTTGTGTTTTAGTGATATCATTACATAAAATATTTTACAAAATTAACATGTATTAGGGTACTTTTGCGTAAATAAAAACGCCAACCAGATGAAAAAAATATTTTTAGTTGCTTATCTTTTAGTTCAATCCAGTGTTTTTTCTTTTTCCCTGGATTTGGAACTTAATCAATGGTACGATTTTACGGGCAAATT
>JBILDL010000503.1:0-2508 GCA_044352635.1 Saprospiraceae bacterium
AAATAGGGTAATGATTCGTATAAGTGAGTCCAAATCTTACTTTTTACTAGCCTGAAATAAAAATTCTTTCTCCTCGTCAGAAAGACTGTCGTAGCCTTTCTGCTTGATTTTATCTAAAATTTGATCCAGTTGGGTTTGATGATCGAGAGAATTTCCACCTTTAACCTCCCTCTCGCTCGTGTTTTTCTGTTTAGTTGCTGTTTTTTTATGGATAACCTTGAGCGGATTATTCCTTCTATGTGAAGCCTTATTGGATGAGAATAAATATTGAATATACTCGGCCATTCTGTTAAATGGTAAAGATAAATCATGGCCTTCCTGAAGTAAACGGACAAAAATAAAACCGAAAATAGCACCACCAAGATGAGAAAAATGCCCTCCTGTGTTCGTATTTGATGTTATGGATATCAAATCGATGATAAGTAATGCAAATACAATAAATTTTAACTTGACATCTCCGATGAATAATAATCTAAAACTGTAATCTGGTGCAATCGTTCCTGCCGCAACGACAATAGACATGATTCCCGCAGAGGCTCCTAAAGCCATTTTTGTTCCATTAGCACCATAAGGAAGTAGATTTGCCGTTAAAAAAAATAGGATGGCACCAAGAAGTCCACCACAAAAATATAAGAATACTATTCTGTGATTACCTAAAAAATCGCCAGTGACTCTTCCAAACCAAATGAATATCAACATATTCCATAAAATATGAAAAAACTCAAGATGGAGAAACATGTTGGTAATCAGTATCCATGGATGGGTTAATACAAACATTCCGTCGGAAGACATGGCGAGGTATTTTATCAAACCCTCAAATATCGTGGACGTTTTTCCACCATTTGATAAGAAAAGGATAAAATTCAGAATGGTGGCAATAACAAAAACAGCTACATTTATGATAACCAATTGGTTCACCTTGTTTCCGTAACTGAATTCTGCTTTTAAATCGTTGTAAATAGAACTTAGCATGATATTTGTCCTGATTAATTAAATCGCATGGGGAATTTGTGCCAAAAAGTGATGATGAGAAATCCAAATAACGCACCACCTAAATGGGCAAAATGAGCGACGCCGGGTTGTTTGCCACTCAATCCGAGGTATAATTCTAAAGCAGCATAAATCAGTACGAAATATTTAGCTTTTAATGGAATGGGTGGAAAGAGTAGTTGTATGACTGAATTTGGAAAATTCATACCATAAGCTACCAATAATCCGAAAACGGCGCCCGATGCACCAACCGTTGGAATATCCATGCTTGACATAGGTATAGAACCTGACGTCAGTTCCCAATGCATGACCGCCATGTGTAAAACAAAAGAGCCAAGACCCGTTGCAAGATAGTAGAAAAGGAATCTTTTTGGTCCAAAAACAGCTTCTACCGGCGGTCCGAACATGTAAATGGCAAACATATTAAATAATAAATGCATGAAGTTTCCATGCATAAACATGTGCGTAACTATTTGATAGGGCTGAAAATAAGGTGAACCAGGGTAATAGACAGCCAATTGATTGGGCTCAATAAAAAACCGTACGCCCAAAAACATTATAATATTGATTATCAACAGATTTTTAACGACATCAGTAAGTTGGAGCATATTTTAACGTTTAAATGATTCAGAGAGTTCAGAAAGATTATAGGTAAGGAAACATCGGTTCCCAGAGGGACTCATTAAAGGATTTTGGCAGGCAAATAGTTCATCAATCAGGGTTTGCATTTCAGTCTGATTCAAGGATTTTCCTCGTTTCAATGCGCCGGCTTTGGACATAGCCCGACATAATTTTTCTCTGGTTCCTAATCGTAAATTTGTTCCCAGTTTAAATTGTTCTAATAAATCTTCCAATAGACTGACTTCTTCTGATGAAGATATGCCCGCAGGAACGCCGTTTATCAAAAATCCATTATTTCCGAAAGGTTCTATATCAAAACCTAATTTATTCATTTCGGGTAAAAGGTCCATCAATATAACCGCGTCAGCAGGGCTATATTGCACTTGTCTGGGAAATAAAAGGCGCTGGGAGCTCACCCGATGTTCATTTATGGCATTTTCAAATTGCTCATAAAGTATTCTTTCATGCGCCGATTGTTGATCCACTAAAAGAAAACCCGATTTTATTTGACACACTAAATATCGATTATGAATCTGATAGGGTGATTTTAATTGAAAATTTTCTGTTTCATTAAAAAGAGGTTGGTCTGTTGAGGCCTGGTAAGTTACGACTTCTGGTCCTGGCGATTCTCCGAAATCAGGTTCGTCGTTAGAAACATTTTTCATACCCTCATACAGTTTTTCCCATTGCTTATTAGCTGACGTAGGGCTATAAGTTCCGAAGCCAACCTTATTTGCTGCTTGTTCAAAACTTGGCGTGTGCTCTTGTTGGGGTGTTGGGAAATTTAAGATGGAACGCTCAAAATCTAAGCTCCCTGATATGCCATATTGCCCTATGGCATGTCTAACCGCCACACGGATATAGCTGTATATCAGAGATTCATCCTCAAATTTAATT
>JBILDL010000504.1:0-2505 GCA_044352635.1 Saprospiraceae bacterium
CTGTGAATCCTGGATATCTTAGGTCCCAAATAAATCGATTTCCACCTGCCGATACGGAAAGTTTTTGTTTTGGATTTTTACTGTCCTTGCTCCATTTTTGTATTGATTTTCCACTATCGTCAAAAATTTCCAAAGAGATAGCGGGTGATTTTATGGCCAAATCATTGATATAAAAATGAAAAACAGCGCCATTGGGGTGATTTTCACCTTCTTTTAAACTGGAAGGCGCATTATTCTCCTGTGCTAATCTATATGTTGGTTTGGATGAAAATAAATGAAAATCTTTTGCTTTGATTTCGCTGTTAATTTCCTGGATAGGACTCAAATCGTCTATCATCCAAAAGCTTCTTCCATGTGTGGCAGCGATTAAAGTATTATCTCTGATGTGCAAATCATGAATAGAGACAATAGGAAGGTTCAATTTGAAAGGCTGCCAAAAATTACCATCATCAAATGAAATATACATACCCCATTCAGTACCCGCGTATAACAGGCCTTTTCTTGATGGATCCACTCTGATAGCCCTGGTATAATGCATATTATCGATACCTTTTGTAATGGTTGTCCAGGTTTTGCCGTAATCCATTGTTTTATAAAGATAAGGAGTATAATCCCCGAACTTGTAATGAGTTGCGGCAACATAAGCACTTCCAGGTTGATGGGGGTTAACATCAATACAGTTAAACATATTCCATTTTGGTGAACCAGGAGGGGTAACATTTTGCCAGGTTTTTCCACCATCCCTGGTAACGTGTAACAGGCCGTCGTCACTTCCTGTCCAAATAACTCCCTCTTCTTTAGGGGATTCAGCGATGACAAAAATATTCCCATAAAATTCAACACCCGTATTATCCTGTGTGATAGGTCCACCAGAAGACTTAAGTGTTTCAGGGTCGTTTCTTGTCAAATCGGGACTAATGACTTCCCAGCTTTGTCCCTCATTGGTGGTTACATGTAAATAATTGGAACCGGCGTATAATTTTTTGGGATTATGTGGGCTAAAAAGGAGCGGAAAATTCCAGTTAAATCTATATTTCATTACTTCTACTCCGGAGCCAGCCGGATTAAAAGGCCATACATTGGTGCTTCTCTCTTGCCCGGTTGTATGGTCAAATCGACTCATATATCCTTTGTAAGTTCCCGCATAAACCACCTCGGGATTATTTGGATCGGGAGCTAAGTGTGCACTTTCCCCACCTGCTGAAATTTCCCAATCTTTATCAGTTAAGGTTGAACCAGTGGAGCGGTGTGAAATGCGAACGGTAGAATTGTCTTGTTGCGCACCTAATATTTTAAATGGAAATGATTGATCTGTAGTTACCCGATAAAATTGTGCCGTTGGCTGATTGTGATAGGTAGTCCAGTTTACGCCCCCATCGGTTGATACTTGTGCGCCACCGTCATTGGCAACAATCATTCGTTGATTATTTGTGGGGTCAATCCATAGGTCGTGATGGTCGCTATGGGGTGTTTCCATCTCTTTAAAAGTTCTTCCACCGTCTGTAGATTTTAAGAAAGGAACATTTAGCGCATAAACAACATCAGGATTTTCAGAATCAGCTGTAATTCTGGAATAATACCAGGCTCTTTGTCTTAATTCACGATCTTCGCTTGTTTTAATCCAGCTTTGTCCACCATTATCGGAACGGAATAAACCGCCATCTTCTGCTTCAATACAAGCCCAGATTCTTTCTGGATTTGCAGGGGAAATCGTTAATCCGGCTATTCCCCAAAGGCCACCTGGCAGTCCTTTATTATTAGAAATATTCACCCAGGTATCGCCGCCATCTGTGCTTTTATATAAATGAGAGCCCTCGCCTCCGGAGTCCATTCTATAGCCATTTCGTTTCATTTCCCAGGTACTGGCAAAAATTATTCGGGGATTACCTGGGTCAAAAACTACATCGCCACAACCGGCCCGATCATTCTCGTACAAAATCTTTTCCCAGTTTTTTCCACCATCCTTACTTCTATAAAGGCCTCTATCTGTAGATGATTTCCAAAGATTCCCTAAAACGCCAACATAGATCAGGTCTGGATTGGTAGGATGAATCCTTATACGGCTAATATGTTGAGATTGAGGCAAGCCCATGTATTTCCATGTTTTCCCTGCATCGGTGGAACGCCACAAACCTTTTCCAGGAGATACATTTCCGCGGAGGGTTTGTTCGCCCTCTCCGACATAAATCACATTGGGATCACTTTCTGAAACGGCCACGGCACCAATGGAACCCCCAAAATAACCATCTGAAATACACTCCCAGGTTCCTCCTCCATCGGTGGTGCGCCACACGCCTCCACCTACGGTACCCATGTAGTAAAGATTTGGTTTCCCAGGAACTCCAGTGGCTGTACAAGAGCGACCGCCTCTGAAAGGGCCAAGTTGTCTCCATTTTACCGCATCAAAATAATTTTCTGATATGCCGGACATAACGGTCATTTCAATATTTGCAGGCTTGCCTTTTTGAGCATGTAAGGAGAAAAAGGTTACCATCAATAATAATG
>JBILDL010000057.1:0-8657 GCA_044352635.1 Saprospiraceae bacterium
TTAAGGAAGATTTAATGATAATTTAAAACATTTTAGGCATAAAAAATGCAAATATAGTAAGGAAAGTGGCAAGAATTTATGAAAAAGTTTTAAAAAACCAAAATAGAATGCTTAAATCAGACGGTATAAATATTCATCTTTAAATATAGAACCTATTAAAAAAAAAGAAAGAAGCTAAATGAATCACTAGCCTCTTTCTTATTTAACTATTCCTCAGGAGATGAAAATTTTCCACCAACCGGCTTTCTGTATGGTTCAAAAGGGATTTTAAGCATTTTTGAAATTTTAGAATGCTCACTTGCATCTAAATGGGTATCAATACCGTATATAATATCTTCTTGCTTCATGTAACTGAAAGTACCAAACATTCTGTCCCATATAGAAAAAATATTTCCATAATTGGTATCTGTTTGAGGTAACACATAGTGGTGGTGAACATGGTGCATATTTGGCGTGACTAGGGCCAGGCTAAGAAACTTGTCCACCCTTTCAGGAAGACTAATATTCGCATGATTAAATTGTGAAAGTACCACCGACAAAGCCTGGTACAACATTATTAACCAGATAGGGGCACCTAAAATAAAGACCGCTAAGGAGGTAAAAACAAACCTGAATATACTCTCTCCAGGATGATGCCTGTTCGCCGTGGTGGTATCTACATGAACATCGGTGTGATGAATGAGATGAAAACGCCACATAAAGCGAACCTTATGTTCCAGCCAATGTATAAAATAAGCACTGATAAGATCAAGTCCCAACAAGCCTGCTAAGGCATATAAAATGAGCGGTATGCTATCAATAAAAGTTAATAAACCCCAATGACTTTCCTGCGTCCATCGACTGATTTGAAGCAACAAAAAAGCAAGGGCGAAATTTACGATAATGGTAGTAAATGTAAAAAATACATTAATGGAAGCGTGCTTCCATTTTTTATAAGAAAATTTAAATAAAGGAAAAGCGGTCTCCATTAGCCAAAAAAAAGCAATTCCACCGGCAAGTATCAATGAACGATCTCGCGATGGGATACTCTCGAAATAAACCATGATTGGCTCCATACCTTTTTTATTTTAAATATACTACTTTTTGTACTGCAAGTCAATTCAACATCATTTTTTTGACCTTACATCTGTTAAATACTTTTCTAACTCCTGCTCATCATAAAATAATACCTCCCTGGGTTTACTTCCGTCTGCTGCCCCAACTATACCCAGAGACTCTAACTGATCCATTATCCTGCCGGCTCTATTATACCCCAATCTAAGGCGTCGTTGAATCATTGAGGTAGAACCTTGTTTATTTGACACAATTAACCTCGCTGCGTCTTCAAGCATATCATCTAAGTCGGAAAATTTCAAATCGGCACGGGCATTTTCCGGGTCATCTCCCTGGAATTCAGGTAAAAAATAAGGTTCCGGATAGCCCTGTTGTGCAGCGATAAATTCAATAACTTTTTCCACTTCAGGGGTATCAATAAAAGCGCCTTGCAAGCGAATCATTTCACCACCAACAGAAAGTAACATATCCCCTCTGCCTATAAGTTGTTCAGCACCACCTGTATCGAGAATAGTCCTGGAGTCAATTTTAGAAGTAACCTTATAGGCGATTCTTGCTGGGAAATTGGCTTTAATTACGCCGGTTATAATATTAACAGATGGTCTTTGTGTGGCAATAATGAGGTGTATTCCCACCGCACGAGCTAACTGCGCCAGACGACCAATGGGTATTTCGACCTCCTTACCAGCCGTCATAATTAAATCGGCAAACTCATCTATAACCAAAACTATAAAAGGCAAAAAGCGGTTGCCTTTCAGTGGATTGAGTTTACGTTGAACAAATTTTTCGTTATACTCCCTGATATTTCTAACACTTGCCTTCTTAAGTAAATCATACCTGTTATCCATCTCAATACAAAGCGAATTAAGCGTATGAATTACTTTAGCTGTATCAGTGATGATGGGTTCGTCCTGGTTAGGTAGAAAAGCGAGAAAATGATGCTCCAATTGAGAATATGGAAATAATTCTACTTTTTTAGGGTCAATTAAAACAAGCTTTACCTGCGATGGATGCTTTTTATAAAGTAGAGACATGAGGATGGAATTTATTCCCACCGACTTACCCTGACCCGTTGCACCAGCCACCAAAAGGTGAGGCATTTTGGCTAAATCAACCACAAAAACTTCATTACTAATGGTCTTTCCTAAAGCAATTGGAAGATCCATTTTAGATTTCCTAAATTTGTCTGATGTCAGGACTTCTTTCATCGAAACCATCTGCTTTTTCATATTTGGTACCTCTATACCAATCGTGCCCTTCCCTGGAATAGGTGCGATGATACGAATACCCAGGGCAGACAAACTTAGTGCTATATCATCTTCTAAATTCTTAATCTTCGAAATACGCACACCAGGTGCCGGAATTATTTCATATAATGTAACCGTTGGACCTACCGTTGCACTAATTTTAGTAATTTCAATTTTATAATGCAATAACGTTTCTATAATTTGATCTTTATGGGCTTCCAGCTCTTCCATATCAATTTCCACGTGCTGATCTGAGTAATCGTGTAGTAAAGGAAGTACAGGTTGTTCAAATAACGATAAATCAAGGGTTGAGTCGTAAAGTTCCGTGTGATCTACATTTTCACCTAAAGCTTCTGACAAACCTGATACAGGAGAGAAGGTGATTTCGTTAAGTTCTAACTTTGCTAACGGAGTGTTTTCGGTTTCTAATTCAAGTGTTTCTGTAAATTCTTCCTTTTCCTTAACTTTTACTTCAGTAGCTAACTTTAATTCACCACCCACTTCCAGCTTTAATTGTTTTCCCAAACCCACAGCGTCAGGCTCTAATAAAGATATCTCAGGCGTTAAAGAAGTTAATTTTTCAATATCCTTATCTTTTATAGTACCGAGGCCCACAGTATCAGCCGAAAGATTTCCCCCTTTAAATAGATTTAAAAACGTATCCTTGACCTGATTAAAAACCTCGGGGAGAGATTGTCCAGCCAAAGGTGGATTGAGAAACCACAAAAAACGACTCAGCCCCACAAATAAAATCAGAAAAAATACACCAACTCTACCCAGAAACCTGGTCAACCAATCACTAACAACGGTCCCAAATCCACCACCCATTGGAAAGGAAAATCCCTTGAAAAAAAAAGAAAAGAATACCGAGAGTAAGAGTACGACCGTAAACAAAGAAAACATTTTATCGGTAAGTTCCGACAAAGGTCTTTTTATAATCAACTGTCTGCCAACTAAAAAGAAAACATAACAAAGGGCAAAGGAAGGGAGTCCAAACAAAAAATAAAAGAAAAAATTGGAAGTTATAGCCCCAAGCCTGCCTAAAATATTAGAAATTTCTGCATCACTATCTAACAATAAGCCAAATGAAAATCGCAAAACAGCATCCTGATCATCTTGCCAGGTAAATAAATAAGATGAAAAAGCAAGGAAACAGTAGAAAGCCAGAAATAGAAAAAACAATCCCCATAAACCTGATATCCTTTCATCCTTGAAAGAGAAAGAAGGCTTACTCTTTTTTTTACTCTTCGAAACACTCATTGGGGGAAATTATTTTAAGCCGCAATATAAGGCATTTTTAATAAATTACAAAAAACTAACAATTTATTACAAATACTGCTTAATTCTAAATTATTTGTTTTACATTGCTCTCGATTTAAAATATAACTCAGCGAAAAATGGTACCAGAAGTAAGGTTTGGCATGAATAAACGATTCATTGAAGTATTCAATCTATTGGTTGAGAAAAAGATAATTGTTATGAATGACAGGGGAGGAAAAGGAATTGGCGATTTCGCTAACGATATTTTAGGGAAACCTTACAGTCATATCATCAGGGCTTTTCTCAGTGATACTGACAAACGCTGCATCGACTACCATCATGTCGATAAACTATGCTCTATTTACGGCGTAAGCAAAATGTACATTCTCGAGGGTAAAGGAAATCCCTTGGAAGATAAAAGAATCCGTCCCTCAGCTAATGTAAGTAACTTGTCTCCTTTGTCAAATGGACATTTAAACCAAAATAATATCTGTTTTACCAATGTTGAAGCATTCGCAGGTAATGCCATCGAATGGGATAGTTTTAGACAAGAAAATCAAGATTATTTTCATATCCCCGGATTGGATGCAGGAGAATTATTTGCCTTTCCAATCAAAGGAAATAGTATGTTCCCTGTAATAAACGATGGGGATATTGTAGTTTGTAAGCCTCTACGTAGTCTTAATGAATTTAAAGAAAATAAAATTTATGCCATTAACGACAGCGGATCTATTTGGGTGAAATATGTTCAAAAAGAACAAAGTATCAAAAGTGATAATGCAAAGCTAAAGCTTATTTCGGCTAATCACCTTGAACATGACCCTTTTCATATTGATGTCTCTGAGAGCACCAAACTTTTCCAAGTCATACGCAGAATTAGCTCATTAGACTAAATATTTCATTGCTAAGTTATTAAATACTTAATTATTTGTTAAATAACTAAATTTACGGGCCAAATTAAAACACCCATTTGTATGGATGTTCAATAGAGTAAAATGATTTTATTCTATTTTTTTCAAGTGTTTATATTATTTTCTATCCTTTTAAACTGATATACTTCGCAACTGGTAATTAATTCAAAAAAATAATAACCTAGCTAAGTTAATTGACTCAATGATGGTTTTTAGAGGCTTTTAATAAAATATTTGAAACAAATCAATATCCACCTTCTTAGTGTTATTAGTAATAAATTTGTTTGGCTGTATTTTTGTCTGATTTATTACTATACTTTTAACTACCTAAAAATCAATATGTTATGTTCAAACATACAACTTTTCTATGATTTTACCCAGCTGATTATCAGATTTTTATCAACTCCGAAACTTTAGTAATTTATAAATCAGTCTAAATTCTAAAAAATACTGTTGGAGATAATACGTTCAGAAGGGTAAATGCGATGAACGCGATAAAATTTTACAAAATTTTTATCGTTCGTTTTAGTTGTTTATTTACCATTAGGTAAGTCGTACTGAAATTCTTTTTCTTCTCCGGAACCGGTTTCTTTTTCCACTTTATTAAAAATTTCTTCTGAAAATTCTCTGAATTCTCCCACCAATGGCTCTAATTGAATGACTCCTTTCCAAATTTTGCCAGGGTAATTTTTCAGAAATGGATAAGTTTTTGATGAGGTAACCGCTTCGCTTTCTGGAGTTAAAACAGACTCTACAACAAACCAAATGATGAGGCTGTAAAAAAAAGCCGCTAATGAAGCCAAAACAGATCCTCCTATAACTTGATTAACAAAATTTAAATGAACTTTTTCCATGACACTTTCGATACCCCTTCCTAATAATTTTAATAGCAACAGCGAAATGATAAAGGTAGTAGCAAAGGCAACAACAATCCATAATGGATTATTTTGATTAAATATATCATGATAGAACCTTGTAACTGCCGGCGTAAACCGAAGAGAAGCCAAAACACCAAAACTAGCTCCTAAAATAGTAAAAACAGTCTTAATAATTCCCTGGTTATAGCCCACATAAAAACCATAAGCCATGACAATAACTAAAAATAAATCAATAATCATTCAGATGATTTTAAAAATGATGAAATTTAAACTCCAATTAAATATATTTATATATATTCACCTAATTAATACCCACCTATGAAACAAATCGCCTTTTTTTTGCTAATCAATCTATGCTCATTTGCCACCTCCGCGCAAAACACGACACCTTTGTCCATTTTTGAAATTGGGAAAGACGAACAGAACTATCGAACCATTTGCGAAGCCTATCCTGAAACTTTGCTTTCCTGGAAGAAAGATGATTACACCCAATCTGCCCTGCTTTGGTTCGACTTCCTGAAAAGTATGGAAACGTATGCGGAAGCTATTCAGTTTAATTTAAATGGATTAAAATTATGGATTCATATTTTTTGGAATGAAAAAGGAGAAATTAATCACGTGGGTTATTTTGTTCATCCCGAATCCAGGCAAATAGACAAAAAAGAATTGAATGCCTTTTTAAGTGCCTATTCAAGATTGGCCAAAAAGCCTGATTTTAAAAGCGGAATGAAAATTTCACATTATACCTCAGCATCTTTTCCTACCTTTGCAACATCAAGATGAACATTATTTCATCCTTTTCGTTGCTATTATTTTAAATGACAAAAACAAAAAAAATGATCCGAATTCTCGCCAATGATGGTATTAGTGATGATGGAAAACTTCTTATGGAAGAAGCTGGATATGAAGTAATCACTAAAAAAGTTCCCCAAAATGAACTTTGTGATGTAATTGGAAATTATGATGTCTTGCTGGTAAGAAGTGCTACGAAAGTTACCGCGGAGGTTATTACCGCTGGTACCAATTTGAAGATGATAGGTAGAGGTGGTGTTGGTTTGGATAATATTGACGTAGAATTTGCTGAATCTAAAGGTATTATAGTTTTTAATACACCAGCGGCCTCCTCTCAGGCGGTTGCTGAACTGGCCTTCGGACACATGTTTAACCTTGCTCGTTTTATGCATCAGGCCAATAGAAATATGGCTCTTAACGGTACAACTACCTTCGATACCTTAAAAAAAGATTACGGTTCAGGTATTCAACTACGTGGAAAATCATTAGGTATCATTGGTTTTGGTAGAATTGGTCAGGAGGTAGCAAGAATCGGTCTCGCCCTCGGTATGAATGTACTACCAACCGATTTAATGATTAATGAAGCTAATATTGATATCAATATCTTTGCTAATGAAAAAGTGACGATGAATATTCACGTTCCTACCGTTCCTTACAAGGAGGTATTAGCAAAATCTGATTTCATCTCTTTGCATATTCCCTTCGGTGGGGGTAAACCACTCATCGGAGCAGAAGAAATTGCTTCTATGAAAAAAGGTGTTTACCTCATTAACACTGCCCGAGGTGGTGCTATCGACGAAGCAGCATTACTCGCCGCACTTAGCAGCGGACAAGTTGCCGGCGCTGGCCTCGATGTTTTCGAGAACGAACCTACTCCCAAAGCAGAAATTCTCGCTCATCCAAATATATCTTTGACTCCTCACATCGGTGCAGCGACCCTGGAGGCTCAGGCAAATATTGGATTAGAAATTGCAGACAGACTTATCGCATTTTTTGGCGATCAAAGATAAAATATAGCACAGGGCAGAAAGATTTTGTTTATCTCTCTGCCCTATTTCATTAATTTTAGGAAAGTTCCCAAAATCCACTGCGATTCCGCATGAATTAAGCTCTCTAAAGTTGAGTCAACTTTACTCGTTAACATCTTTATTTCCTTAATCATTTTCTTGAAGCTTTCCGCTTCTTCCCCGGAACCATTAATCCCTGTGAGTTCGTCTAAACCCTTTAACACGGGTTCCAACTCTCTCTTTTTTCTTTGAATCATGATGTTTCTCGTCATAACCCAAATATCCTTTTCGGCTACAAAATATTCTCTTCTCTCTCCTACTTTCAATATTTTTTGAATTAAATGCCAATCCATAAGCGCGTGCAAATTAATATGAACATTGCCTCGTGACATTTTTAATTGTTCCATGATTTCCTCTGCAGAAATAGGGTTGTTGGATAAAAGCAACAAACCGTGTATTTCAGCCATAGCCCTACTGATTCCCCAATGAGTGGACATAGTCCCCCAAATTTGCAGAAATTTTTCTTTACCTTCAACTATATCCATAACCCAAATATTTCTTAACAACCTAATTAAAAGGTTAATAGAAATAATTGAAATTTGTTCGATAAAATCTTAGATACCGTCATTCTTTTTATTCAAAAAGGGTAATTTGACAATTTTAGCAGGCAACAGTTTATTTCCCATACTTATTTGAATACTATTCCCAATCTTTGTTTCTGCTGAATCAATATAACCCATTCCTATCGGATAATTAAGAGATGGAGACATTGTTCCGGAAGTTACCTTTCCAATAGATTCTCCGTTAATGTTCAAAATAGGATAATCATGCCTTGGAACCCGCCTGTCTTCCAATACAAAGCCAACTAATTTTCGACTTACTCCCTTTTCCTTTTGTTGGAGGAGATATTCCTTTTGAGTAAAACGCTCTTTATTCAGTTTGGTAATCCAACCTAGTCCAGCCTCCAAAGGAGAGGTTGTATCATCTATGTCATTTCCGTAAAGACAATAACCCATTTCTAAACGAAGAGTGTCCCTACAACCAAGACCTGCAAGTTGAAGATCATATTTTTGTCCCCTTTCTACTATAATATCCCACAAAGCAAGAGCATTATGATCTTCTACATATAATTCAAAACCACCGGCTCCAGTGTAACCTGTGGCAGAAATAACTACATTTTGGATACCGGCTACTGTTCCTTTTTTAAAGGTATAGTACTTAATCTGAGCTAAATCAATATCGGTAAGTTCTTGTAAAAGATGTATGGCTTTAGGTCCTTGTAAGGCCAAAAGCGCCGTTTTTTCAGAAATATCAATAAGTCGGGTATCAAAACGATTATGTTCTTTCACCCAATTAAAATCCTTCTCAATATTAGACGCATTGACAACCAACATAAAAGCCTGTTCACCTTCAGAGCATTGGTCTTCAAAAAGCCTGTAAACTAATAAATCATCAATTATGCCTCCTGTATCGTTGGGAAAGCAAGAATATTGAATATCCCCAGGGCCC
>JBILDL010000058.1:0-8629 GCA_044352635.1 Saprospiraceae bacterium
TTTAATATTTGATCCGTTATTTAAAAAAGTTTTAGAACCTTTACAAAAGGTGAAAGTTTACTCCGTTTCAAAAAATGCAGAGGACATACAGACCGCTCCTGCACCAGTGATTTTAATTACCCGTGAAGAAATAATTAGCCGAGGATATGTAGATTTAGTGGATGTATTAGCAGATTTACCTGGCTTTGAAATTAGTAAAATATTCTCAGCAACTTATGCAAATATATTCCAATTAGGTTTCAGGCAAGAAAATACGGAAAGAACTTTGCTGATGATTGATGGCATAGAAGAGAATGATATCTGGTCCAACATAGCTTACATTTCAAGACAATATCCCCTATCAAATATAAAAACTATTGAAGTATTATACGGTCCCTCTTCCACTATGTATGGTCCAAGAGCTTTTGTTGGAGCAATAAATATATTGACTTACGGTGCTGGTGAAAGACCAAATTCTTCCTTTGAAATCATAAATACAGAAAAACAAAAGGAACCTGTGTTTTTTGCTAATGGAAATCTTTCCCGTGGAACTTTTAACACAAATGACCTTGATTTAACTATGGGATATGCTGGTAGAAATGTTAAAATATCGGTAACGAGCCGTTTTTTTACCTCAAATGAAGATGACTTATCTTTTATTGATTTTTATGATTATTCCGTTAGTGATATAGATAATTTAAAATATGGAACATTAAATTTAAAAAATAATTTCACCATAAGTAATATTAACGGTCAAAAGAAGACTATCTCGCTTAATGATTATATTAAAACGTTTAACTTATCTGAAAATAGTAACCTATATAATATATATAGAAATTCAAATCAAAATGTGGATAGTATAATTTTATCACCTTATGGCCGTGAGTATGCCAGAAATCTTGATAAAAAATTATATACCGGCATGGTTAATGGCTATCCTAATGGATTTTCTAATCACACCAAAGATTTTTTTATTTCTGGAAAAATAAGTTTTAATCATTTTGAAGTGGGATTAAGCACATGGAAAAATGAGGAGGGTTTCAATTTTTATCAGGATCTTTATTCCCCCGGTTCAAGAAATGGAAGTCTGTGGGTTCCTGTAAATACTACTTTATTTACAAAATACACCCAAGAATTCAATAAAATTTCAGTTACCAATCTAACTACTTTTCATGATCATGGAGTGAATAAATCTTCCAATAGACCAAATCTTAATGCTTTTGGAATAGGTTCAAGTGGTTTACATATTGCCCATCTTCTAAATCCGGATTCACTAATTATTAATAATTCGGGTAATGCATTAACGCGACATGGATATAATAATTATTTCTTTTATTATCAGGCTAAGCAGCTTAGAAATGATTTCAGAGTATCATACCAGGGAGGAAAAGTCAATTTATCCAGTGGTTTAGAATTTAGAAGTAGCTTGATGCAAGGTGATTATTTAAATTATTCAAACTTAGATTATAAAGATAAAATTGATCAAAAAGATATAGCTTTTGCTCAAGAATTAGGTACAGTTCGAAATCAGGAAAAAGGAAGTAATTTATATACAATAATTGATTTTGGCCTTTATTCTCAGGCTAGTATTCCCATTATTCCCAGAAAACTAATTTTTCACAATGGAATACGCTATGATTATAACCAAATAAGATCAAACGGAGGTTTTGGAAGTGGCCTATCTCCTCGTTCTGTTTTAGTATTAAATCTCAATGAGTTTACTATTAAAGCTATTTATTCTAAAGGATTACAGAATGTATCACAGTGGACGAAATTTTCAACAGGTGGGGGAAGAACACCAAATCCAGACCTAAATACTGAAAAAATTAGCTTTTACGATCTATCAATATCTAGTAGCTTGTTTAAAAAGCTAATTATTTGGGATATAACAGCTTATAATAGTTTTATTAAAGACGCGGTAGCCTCAAGTACCATAGCGGGAATTACACAAAACCGAAATATTGGTTCTTATAATATTGCAGGAATAATGACATCGGTCAAATATGTATCAAAAAATGGAAGATATAAAGCCTACTTAAATCATACTTTCATGGCACCATATCAAGTCGAGGATGGTATAAATACCAATTTTCAGTCATTGAGAATTGGTGATATTGCAACACATCATTTAAATTCAGGAATGGATGTTAGCATACCCACAAAAAAGTTATTGTACACACTTAATCTTCGTACAAATTACGTGGGTGACAGAAAAGTTGGTCCCGGTACCACCCAATCTGCAAATAGAGGAATACCTGATAATCAGACGAATGAGTATATGGTTTTTAATGGTAATATTAATATATGCTTTCTACAATATCCTTGGTTAAGGTTATCCATTATTGGAAATAATATTTTAAATAACAATATACTGGATTCCACAGATACTAGATTTTATCACCCAGGACCACGTAGTGCCTCAGGCTCAGAAACAAACATATCCGGTAACGTACCATTTATACCTCAAAGACCCCGGTATGTTTTACTTAAAATCACTTTTAATTATTAAGAAATGACGGAAGATTACATGCGCAGAGATGTTAATTTCACTACCATTCATGCAACAAATGAAAAACATTTTGACATATTTTTTGAAATTTTAGAAATTAAAGAAGGTGATCATCTGTTAGATGTAGGTGGCGGGTATGGTGAACTTGCCTCAGAATTTTTTAAGCGGGATAAAGACATAAATTATCATTATAATCTTTTAGAACCATCTAAATTTCAGATTAATAAAGGGAAATATTTTATACAAAAAGCCACCAGTGACTATTTTTATAAAAACAGGGTATCTTTCATACACAATGATTTTTTAAAATTCAATACAGATGAGAAATATGATCATATTATTTTAAAAATGGTTTTACAATATTTCACTTTAGAAGAACAATTATTGGTTCTAAAAAAAGCAAAGTCTCTTTTAAGTGAAAAGGGTAAAATTACAATATGGCGACCTTTTTTAACAGAATATGTGTCAGATTTTTTTTCATTTGTAATTTTAAAAAAAGATGAATTAGCTTACTTTAATCAAATGAAAAATAAAATATATTTTAGTTCCGAAATGGAATTTAATGATCTATTACTAGAGGCAGGCATGTTGAAAAATAATGTAAAAATTGAACCTACTTTCGTATTTGAATATTTATTAGATACTTCTGCTCGTTTTCAACCGGAATTTAAGGGTAATATTAATTTGTATGAGGAATGGCTTTCTCTTATAGAAAAGGAGTATTTATTGACTGACAGAAAGACGAAAGAAATTGTAAAGCTTTTAAGGACAAAAAACGGATTTATAATTAATTTTCAACGGGCTATTTATAAATTTTAAAATATGTTGGAAATTAAAAATGAAAGGAATAAAGAAATAAAAATAATCATCATATTAGTGGTGATGTCTTTTTTTGCTGGCATTTATATTTCCTATTATATATCTTACATCTCTGCCTTATTTGTAAAGAATGTTGGACCTGATACATTGCCTTTAGCATATATCATCTCAGGCCTGGGCGGTACTTTAATGACTAATTTATATAATAAATTAGAAATAAAATATAGTTTCTTATCTGTAACATCTTTATTTGTTACATTTATTTCAATTAGTCTCCTTATTGTATGGCATTATTGTACTACTTTTGAAAACAATAATCTGGTAATTTTTTTATCATATTCATGGTTTTGGATAAGCGGAAATTTTGTATTACTTGTTTTTTGGAAATTACCAACTAACCTTCTAAATCTGGGTCAAAACAAGAAATTTACAGGTTTAATTAGCTCCGGTGAGGTTATTTCAGCCATTATTGCTTATTTGTCAGTACCATTTATAATAAGTCAAGGTATTATAACTAAGGAATCTAACTTGTTATTAATATCCTTAATTGGTATCAGTTGTTTCTTGATTTTACTATTTATTTTGCCATTAAGAAAATCTGTACACTCAAAAAAAGCGGAATTAAACAATAAAATTGAAGAAATAAATACTACCTTCTATGAATTAATGAAATCGCCATTTTTTAGATTAATTTTCTTTTCTGTATTATTTTCTGTTTTTATCCAATCTACCATTGATTATTCCTTAATGTTGATTACAAAAGAAATCATTACAGAAACAAAATACCTGGCTGCCTTTTTCGGAAGTATTTTTGGATTCAGTAAATTATTTGAATTTTTTTTAAAGACCACGCTATCCAATAAAATGCTTAAGTTATTTGGTGTTCAAGTTGGACTTTTTGCATTCAGTTTGGTTATTGGAATCGTTACCGTTATAGGGCTTTTTTCTAATTATTTTGGAGCTATTACCTTCCTTTTTATAGCAACATTAATGAGTAAAATAATGGAACGTTCTTTATCCAGAGCATTATTTACCCCGTCTATTAATGTTCTTTTTCAGGTTTATGTGGGGAAAATTAAATCTATTGTACAAAATTACGGTGACGGCTATGGTAAAACTTTTGGACAACTTATCGCTGGAGTAGTTTTACTTACCATTTCATATTCGACAGAATTTTATACTAAATTTACTCTGCTACATATTTTTATTTTAATTTCTGCTGGTATCATTTTTAAAATGTCAGCTATTCTAAGTCCATTATATAGAGAGAAATTAATGCATAGAATAACTAAGATGGAATCATTTGATAGAAATTTGGGAAATCATAAAATGGATGTAATACCAAATATTATTGAATTTAATACAATGTCAGAAATGACAAATCTATCTACTCCTTTTAATTTAACAGATGATTTAAAAATAATAAAATATAGTGACATAAAAGCTCGAATAGCACAAGAAACGGTATTGACAACGTATTTTCAAAATTTACCCGTTGATAATATAGATAATGTTCTTTTAAATCTTAAAGCCTTTAATAATGATATTTTATATTCGATACTAAAAATTTTATCGAAAAAAAATAATTTATTATTAGAAAAACATAGTATTTATTACGAAACATTGTTAATGCTTATTGATAAATATGGGGCATTTCTATCTATTTTAAATACTTTAGATGATAAAACAGGTGTCGATTTGAAATTAAGTATTAACACTGAAATAATTAATTTGATGGACATGATATACATATACCTATCCTTAGCAAATGAAAGGGAAATTATTAAAAATATACGAACATTAAATAGAAGTTTAGAAGCTGAAAATCAGATAATTGCTTTAGAAATTTTAGGATTAATTTTAGACAAACAAGAGAAGGCTTATTTACTTCCAATTTTCCAGGAATCAAATCAAAATAAAATTATAAGGAAGCTCGAAAAATTTATTCCTATTGTTAAACAAAATTATGCAAATACCCTTCTCTCACTGATTTTCAAAAATCCTGCATCGACAGATGTTATTCCCAGGTATTTTGCTTTAATTGAAGCCATTGATAAAAATATTATTTCCGATGACCAACTGATAACTATCTGTTTTTGCCCGGATGTGATAATAAAAAATTATGCCTATTTTTTATTAAAAAAGAAGTCTATCTCTAATTTTTTAGAATTATCTCAACGGACAAAATATGATTTACCCCTGAATTATAATTTTCAAAATGATTTTAATTTAGTTAAAAAGTTAAATTCATTTAAACTGCCTAATTTTATCAAATCCAAATTATTACATTGTCTTACCAATACACAGGATAATAATTTTGAGGTTAAAGATCCTGTATTATATGAAATGATTAAAAATAGATATCAAGAGCATAGACTTGACATTGACTTTCTTGTAATGGGTTCTTAAAATTTCTATTTTATTTACTGCCTAATGTAAGTATATTTAGAAAAAAAGTGTATATTTTTGCTCGATTAGTGAACATCAAATAATTGAGATACTTACATGAGAATAATCACATTGAATTTATTTTCTTCCCTTACCATTTTATTGCTTTGTACGTCTTGTTTAGTGACAGAAGATCATTTTTCAAGATTACCCAATGGATCTTGGAGGGGCGTTTTGAAACTTGATTCAAGGCCTGTTAGTTCAAATCCTAGAGGAGAACCTCTTCCTGAAAAATTAAATCTTAAATTTGATGAAGTTACAGATGGTGAATTACCATTTACCTTTGAGATTACCTATATTACCGAAGACAGTTTTGTAATGGATCTCATAAATGGAACTGAAAAAATCAGAGCTTCGGAGATATATTTTGGTAGGGATAAATATTTAGCAAAAGACACCTTTAGAATTAATTTCCCTACTTATGATACCTATTTACATGGTTTATATGAGGAAAATGTCATGGAGGGAGAATGGGTTATTAATTATAGAACTGAATATAATAAAATTCCATTTGTTGCGAAATTTGGACAAAACCATAGATTTACCCAGCTAAAAAAAGAACCAATTATGAATTTAACTGGTTCATGGGAAACTGAATTTGGTCTTGTTGAGGGGGAAGATCCTTATCCGGGAGTAGCTGAATTCAAACAAATAGGGAATTATTTAACTGGTACTTTTTTAACTGAAACAGGAGATTATAGATATTTAGAAGGTACTGTTCAGCTAAATAAATTATATTTATCCGTATTTGATGGGTCTCATGCTTTCCTGTTCGAAGGAAAAATTAATCCTGATTCTACCATAAATGGTATTTTCAGGTCAGGTAAACATTATCAAACCATCTGGAAAGCAAAGCCGCAAAAAAATAGGACATTACGAGATCCTAACTCAATTACACAATTAGTAAGTGATCAGCCTCTTTCTTTTGAGTTTCCTGATATTGATGGAAATCTTGTTTCATTAGATGACATCAAAGGTAAAGTGAAAATTATTCAATTATTTGGCACGTGGTGTCCCAATTGTTTGGACGAAACTAATTTTTTATTAGACTATCTTTCAAAAAATAAAGAGAAAAATATATCTGTTATTGGATTAGCTTTTGAACGTTATTCAGAAAGAGAAAAAGTGCTGCCCATTTTATCTTCTTATAAGACGAGATTAAAGATACCTTATCCTATATTATGGGCTGGATCATATAATAAAAAGGAAGCATCTAAAGTTTTACCTATGTTGAATGGGATAACAGCTTTTCCAACCTTGTTGATTTTGGATGAAAATAATAGGGTTGTAAAAATTCATACTGGTTTTAATGGTCCAGCCACAAGTCAGTATGAATTTTTTAAAAGAGATTTTGAAGAATCCATTGAAAAAATACTTAATATTTCTAATAAATAAATCATAATTATCATGAATCAAGTGGTAGCCTTAGCATATTGTCAGGAAAATCAAGCATCCGTTAATAAGATCCTACAGGATTTTAAAAATACCAATATCCAGTTTAAACTAGTTAGCTCAAACAGCCATTCAGAACCATCGATTTATAATCAGTTGGAAAATTTTGATGGCCCCATAGTGCTTTTGATTAGTGTAAATTTTTTACGATCTCTTTCGTGTATGCAAAACACCTTATCATTAGTTACCAGGAAGGCTAATAATTTAGTTCCAATATTGGTAAACGGAACTGAATCTGATCCTATGACAAGTGAACTTAAGGAAGTACCAACAACCATTGATAAAATTGGAGATATCATACCATATATAAATTATTGGCAAAGTCAATATTTAGAAGCCAGGAGTCGGAAAACCGAAATTAGAGCTGATGAGTCGGAGAAAATGGAATTTGAAAATCATTCCAATTTATTGAGAATGCTTTCCTCAGAGGCAGGCGAAACTTTAAGGCACTTAAGAAAGTTTTTGCCACCATCTCTCATTGAATGCAGATCATTAAAAAATAAATATCAATTACTACAAGACCAATTAATTGAATTCCCTTTTCAGGATAATTTATTTTTAGAGGATGAACCTGAGCAAATTATAGAAAATGACCTTAGCTTTCCTCCACCTTTTTCAATTCCAGAATATACGGTTTTTGAAGAGGAGGAAATTAATGTTACCCCGTCCTCTGAAATAGATAGCGGTGAGTTTAATTTCATGAGTTCATCAAACGAGGATTCAGTGAGTGAGGAGATTCCTGAATTTAAACCTACTTTACCCATTGGAACCACTGATTTAACGCTTCCTCGCACCGAACAAGCTGAACCCGAAGATTCGTTTACTTTTGAAACATCAGTCACTAAGGTGGAAGAAATAGTAAAAGAGGAGGATGAAGAAAAAGAGGAAATTACGATAAAGGAGGAGAAGGAAAAACAAATAGAACAGGAGGTAGAAGAGCTAGTCTTACCTATTGTCGAAACAGAATCTTCATTAGAAGCAGCTACATCATTGTATAAACAAATTGAAAAGCAATATCCTACAGATGTTGAACGACAATATTTTCATTTAAAACTTGTATTAAGAGAAGCCGAAAATGAACATCAAAAAATTGGTTTCCTTCAACATTTTATTGAAAGAAATGGACATCAGACAGAGGCAAAATTAGCTTTATCTAAAATTTTACTAAGTCAAAAGAGGTGGGAAGAGGCAAAAACGGTATTAGAGGAACTATTGCTTATTGAACCAAATCACGGAGAATCATTGTATGAATTGGCAAGTATCCTAATAACGCATTTCCCTGAAAAAATGGAAAGAGCAGGAAGTTTGTTAAAGCAGTGCATTAAGCAATCTTCATTTCCTAAAGAAGCTTTATATACCTATGCCATTTATTTAAATAATATTTCCAACAAGCCTTATAAGGCTTTAGAATATTACTTAAAA
>JBILDL010000059.1:0-8597 GCA_044352635.1 Saprospiraceae bacterium
AACCATTGAACCATCTCTGAGGGCAACTCTTGTTAATCCACCGGGCACAATTTCTATTCCTGAAGGACCACAGAGCGCATAAGGTCTGAGATCCACATGTCGTGCCACCAGTTTTCCATCAATAAGGCAAGGAACCGTTGAGAGTTGAATGATAGGTTGAGCGATAAATTCCCGTGGATTCTCATCGACCGCTTTTCGGAAAGAAGCAACCTCCTCGTCCGTTGTTTTATTTCCCATTAACATTCCATACCCACCTGACTGATTGGTTCGTTTTAAGACCATTTTATGAATATTTTCAAATACGTACGTGCGTAATTCTTGATTTTCCAGATGATAGGTTGGTATATTAGGCAAAATAGGTTCTTCATTTAGGTAATACTTTATCATATTGGGAACATAAGCGTAAACAGCCTTATCATCGGCTACTCCATTTCCTAAGGCATTGGCAATGGCCACATTTCCCTTTCTATAAGCGCCAACTAATCCAGGGACACCCAGCATACTACCGGAGTTAAAAGTTATAGGATCCAGAAAATCATCATCCACTCTTCGGTAAATTACATCTACTTGCATCAATCCATGGGTCGTTTTCATAAAAACCTTATGATTTTCAACAAGTAAATCACTGCCTTCCACCAGTGGAATGCCCATTTGGCGAGCTAAAAAAGTATGCTCATAGTAGGCAGAGTTGAAAACACCTGGGGTAAGAATAACGGCTACTGGGTTACTTATCTGTCTGGGAGAAAGAGCTATCAGATTGCCATGAAGCAATAAAGGATAATTTCCAACCATCCTTGCTTTGTTTTCAGTCAGTAAGGATGGGAAAATTCTTTTTGTTACCTCCCTGTTTTCCAGCATATAGGAAACCCCTGAGGGCGTCCTCAAATTATCTTCGAGGACATAAAAAGCCTTGTCTTCCCCTCTAATTAAATCGATACCTGAAATATGAACATAAATATTGTGTGGTACATGAATGCCAAAAACTTCTCGGGTGTAATGTGGGCAAGAGGCAATCAGTGAAGCGGGAATGACTTTATCCTTTAGTATATTTTGATCATGATAAATATCATTTAAAAAAAGATTGAGTGCTTTTAGTCGTTGTTTAATTCCTAAAGAAACATGTTCCCATTCAAGCGCCGTAATAATTCTGGGAATGATATCAAAGGGAAAAATTCTTTCTATACCTGCATTATCACTATAGACCGTAAAGGTTATACCTTGATTCATGAATAACTCACTGGCATATAGCTCTTTCTTAAGAAGCTCATCAATAGGTAACTGACCCATTGCTCTCATTAATGCTTGATAGGGTTGCCTGATTTCTCCGTTTTCAAGCATTTCATCCCAACTTTTACCAGTGGCGTATGATCCAATTTGTTGTTCAAGATTCATAATAGAATGTAATTTATTACCAGGAATAAATAAGGGCTATGAATAAAGTTTTGGATACTATTTGGCGGAACGTTGGAAAGGTAATAAAATATTTAGCTTTTTTCGTATATTTTCGAAAAAAACAATGACGAAGGGCATCAAACTTTTTATGGGTATTATATTTATCCTGGCTTTATTTGGTGCAGGGTATCTTTTTGCACTATATCTGAGCGAAAAGGAAAATAATGAAAACAGAATAGAGGAATCAACTATCCTGTTGGAGAAAATTCAATCTGTAGCTAAAATGGTAACCATAGAGGGTTACTACTCAGAGCTTTACCGATATGAGGATTTTTGGGGCTACGATTGGTGGATCTTTCGGAAAAAGGCCATTATGCGGGTGAAAGCTAAGGTATCGGTCGGGTTCGATTTAAATAATCTGAAATTTGACCTGGATAAAGAAACCTGGACATTATACATTCGAAACGTACCCACTGAACCAGAAATTATTTCTATCGACCATCAGATTGATTATTATGACATAAGTCAGGGTTCTTTTAATTCGTTTTCTGAAAAGGATTATAATAAGATTCAGAAAAATGCAAAGGAAATGATTGCCAAAAAGGCAGCTACCGGAGAATTAATGATTAGGGCTAAAAAGCAAGGTTTAGAAATATTGGATCTCATCAAATTTATGGCAGAAGGAGCAGGTTGGAAGGTGGAAGTGGAATCATTAACCCCAAAAATGGATAAAAACGAGAATCAATAGTGGCTTTATTTAGTGAAGCTATCTATTTATTCAACTATTTTGTTAACTTTATTTTTCTCAACATTTAATTTCATCAACCTTTAATATCAATATATAAAATGAATGCAGGTTTAGCTTTATTAATTGCAGGATGGGTATTCGTACTCATTTGGGTACCGATAGTGGTACTATCGCAAAGAAAAATGCACCCAAAAGCATTATTTACTTTGTTTTTTGCAGAATTATGGGAAAGGTTTTCCTTTTATGGAATGCGCGCATTCCTCATTTTATATATGACCTCAAGGTTATTTGATAAATTAAGCCAATCTGATGCCGACGGAGCTTCTTACGGTGTTTATGGTGCTTTTAATGCCTTATTATACGCATCGCCATTATTAGGAGGTATGTTGGCCGATAAGCTCATTGGATTTAGAAAGGCTATTATTACGGGCGGTTTATTTATGTCGTTTGGTCAAATTGTCCTTGCCTATAATGCTTTCAATGGCGATACGGAATTATTATTCTTTGTTGGATTAAGCTTTTTAGCCATTGGAAATGGATTTTTCAAACCAAATATTTCGAGTTTCCTTGGTACTTTTTACGACCGTAATGATAATAGGAAGGATAGTGCGTTCACTATTTTTTATATGGGTATAAATATTGGTGCTTTTTTGGCGCCATTAACCTGCGGTTATCTTGCCAGAGAGGTTCATTATTCTCTTGGATTCTTGCTTGCTGGCTTAGGAATGCTCACCGGAGTCATTGTTTTCTATAAAAACAGAGCTGTTTTTGAAGGGAAGGGACTACCTCCTGATATTCCTTTTTTGAAATCCTCTTTTATTGCAGGGATAAACAGAGAATGGGCTGTTCTTCTTGGCGCCTTTTTATTAGTGCCTGTTTTTTCATTCCTTATTCAGGCAGAAGAAGTAACTGACTATATTTTACTTCTTGTTGGTTTTGGAATATTGGGATATATTCTATTTAATGCATTTAAATCAGATGAAAAGGAAGAAGGTCAACGATTACTCGTTTTTATGGCCTTATTTTTTGTCCACATGATTTTCTGGGCTCTATTTGAGCAAGCAGGAGGTTCTATAAATATTCTAACAGATAGATACGTTAATAAACATGGCATTGAAACCTCTCAGTTCCAGTCGGTCAATGCCTTATTTATCATTTTACTTGCTCCTGTATTTACCTGGATCTGGACAGTACTTGGTAGAAAAAAGCTAGAACCAAGAACACCGATGAAATTCTTTTATGCCATGCTTCAAATAGCATTAGGGTATTTAATCATTGTGATAGGGGCTAAATCTATTCTTCCGGAGGTAAATGAGGGAGGATTGATCCCCATTGTCTTCGTTTTAGGCATGTATTTATTCCACACTACGGGTGAATTAAGCCTTTCGCCGGTGGGGCTTTCTGTCGTTACCAAGCTTTCACCAGTTAAAACCGTTGGATTTGTAATGGGGTCCTGGTTTGTTTCCATTGCCTTTGGGCACAAAATTGGGGGCTATTTAGGTAAATTAATAGCTTCGCCGCCTGAGGGTGCCACTAAAGCGATGGAATTACAGAGCTTCATTAACGTTTACATGAATTGGGGCGTATATATCGTGTTAGGGGTAGCCGCTATTTTATTTTTTATATCACCTACATTAAAAAAATGGATGCACGGCGTGCATTAAACTTTAAAATACAAAATGGGTATGGATAAATCTACCTTCAAGCCGTTTATTTCTGCGGAGCAGCAGCTGCCAGAGCTAACTATAAAGGCCATTATTCCAGGTATTTTCCTTGGTATTATCTTTGGTGTTGCCACGGTGTATTTAGGATTAAAAGTGGGGTTGACGGTCAGTGCATCCATTCCTATTGCGGTTTTGGCTATTTCCTTTTTTAAAAAATGGGGGAAAGCCACTATTTTAGAAAGTAATATGGTGCAAACGATAGGTTCTGCCGGTGAATCTGTGGCAGCAGGTGTTGTTTTTACTGTACCAGCTTTACTTTTTTTAGAAGGGGGAAGACAATATTTTGAATATTTCCAGATTTTCGTGCTGGCTCTTATTGGGGGCTTTTTAGGCGTGCTTTTTATGATTCCACTCCGTCGCGCCCTCATCGTGAAGGAACACGGAAATCTTCCTTACCCGGAAGGGACAGCTTGTGCCGATGTGTTAATTGCGGGGGAAAAGGGAGGCGATTTAGCTGGCAAAGTGTTTTTGGGCCTTGGCATTGCGTTTATGTATAAAGCGGCAATGTCTATTTTTGGACTTTGGAAAGAAGTGCCAGCCTTAATTTTCAAGAAGACCTCTGCATTGCCTAATGGTACTATTAATGGTGAAATTACACCTGAACTTTTAGGGGTTGGATATATTATTGGTCCAAGAATTGCCGGGGTCATGGTGGCTGGTGGCGTTCTTTCCTGGTTGGTACTTATTCCGCTCATTACACTCATTGGTGAAGGTTTAACGGTTCCTTTTGCGCCGGAAACGATAAAATTGATTAGTGATATGTCTCCGGATGAAATATGGAGTAAGTATATAAGATATATTGGTGCCGGTGCCGTAACTTTTGGAGGAATCATTACGCTGATTAAGTCTCTTCCAACGATTGTTAATGCTTTCAGAGATTCTTTAAAGGATTTTAAATTACAAGAAAAATCAAATGAGCGTAGTGAGTCAATACCCAGAACAGAGAAGGATTTACCTTTATATTTTGTATTGATTGGAAGTCTGGTTTTATTGGTTTTGATGATGGTTTTACCTAATCTGCCTACTAACTTCTTTTCCGCGCTGTTAATTCTCGTTTTTGGATTTTTCTTTGTCACCGTTAGTTCAAGGATTGTTGGGCTCATTGGAAGTTCTTCCAATCCAGTATCTGGTATGACTATAGCTACCTTAATGGCCACTGCTTTGATTTTTTTAGGTATTGGCTGGACAGATTCTGCCTATCAATCGGTGGCTTTAGTCGTCGGTTCAATGGTTTGTATTGCAGCAGCGAATGCTGGGGCTACTTCCCAGGACTTGAAAACAGGTTATTTATTGGGTGCGACGCCTTGGAGACAACAAATTGGATTACTGATTGGTGTTCTGGCTTCGGTGGTCGCTATTGGCTTTACGCTGTTGTTATTGGAGCGAACGTTGGGTATTGGTGAAGCTACTGCAGCGCATCCAAATCCTCTTCCCGCACCACAAGCAACCCTGATGGCTACGGTAATTAAGGGATTATTGGATCAGCAATTACCATGGGGACTGGTTATCGCCGGCATGGGTATTGCTGCAATGGTTGAATTGTGTGGTATTAGCTCTCTTGCATTTGCCGTAGGTGCTTATCTACCTCTTTCAACTACTTCTCCCATTTTTATGGGGGGGTTGATTAAACTAATAGCTGATAAATTTAATAAGAAAAAAGATGATTCTGAAATTGGTCCGGGGGCATTGTTCAGTTCTGGTTTGATTGCCGGTGGGGCACTTACGGGTATTTTAGTCGCCATTTTTATGGGTACTAATATAGGTAATGATGCGCAGGGTAATCCCGTTTCGCTTATGTCTAAAATTAATACAGGCTGGGGAAATGCGATGGGGTCAACAGGTGATATTGTTGGTTTAGTTGCTTTTCTTCTATTAAGTGTACTTTTATTGAAAATGGCGGTTGAGCCAAAAAATAAAGCCAAGGTGTAATGGCCTTGGCTTTATTTTTTAATTTATGCAAATTACTGAATACCTGTTAATTGGCGCCTCTGCTCTGATTAATCCATATATCCAGGTTTGGACAAGTTGAATACTTTTGTTCTAATCTAATGAAGGTTGTACTTATTTTGTCGTCTATCCACGAATTTATATATTCATTCTTTTTTGATTCTATAGATGCTTTTTGGATTTTAGAGTAATCCTGAAGCAAATTTGCTTTATGGGGAGGTGTTTTTGACTGCAGCTGAATAATATGAAACTGAACTTCTCCAGATGGGTCTCTAAATTCAAGAGGTGCCGTCATACCTTTGACTTTAAGTGTATCAATGGCAAAATATATATCCGGGTCTAAATCACCTACTTCGAAGAACGTATTTCCTGTAACAGGATTAACCATTCTGCCATCATTATTATAGGATTGTGCCTTGTCATAGGAGAATCTTTTAACCGCGAAGGAAAATGAAATTGAATCTTTAAGGATAAGGGTACGAACTGAATCTAGTTTTCGTCTAACTAAATCGAAATCTTCCTCTGTAATTTCAGGTCTTAAAAGAATATGACGCACATTGATACTATTACCCCTGCGTCCCATTAATTGAATTAAGTGGAAACCAAATTGAGATTCAACAACATCAGAAATTTCATTTATTTCAAGTTTGTAGGCGGCCGCTTCAAACTCGGGAACATATTTTCCTCTGGTGGCCCAACCTAAATCTCCACCTGTTTGGGCCGATCCGTCTGCAGAAAATTTTCCAGCCAGCACAGCGAAATCTTCATTATTTTCAACAATTCTTTTGCGGATCCCCTCCAGCTTATTCATAGTTATCTGGCGCTGGATATCGTTTACTTTAGGTACGATAACAATTTCACCAATTTCGACTTCCGAATTAAAGTAGGGTAGTGAATCCTTTGGTATTTTAGAGAAAAATGATTTTACTTCTGAGGGCGTGATGGTAATATCCTTCATGATTTCACCTCTCATTCTTTCGGATAGAAGCTGATTTTTTAAATCAGTCCGAAATTGCTCCTTTACATCATTTACAGACTGGCCGTAGTATTCCTCAAATTGCTTGATATCATTATTCATAAAGGATAAAATTCTATCAATTCTCGCAGCAAGTTGATTTTCCACTTCGTCATCACCTACTTCAATACTATCTAGTTTGGATTGATTTATCAATAACTTACTGGTTAATAATTGCTCTAAAATTTCACAACGGGCGTTCTGAGGTATATCACTCTTTTGAGACATAGCAAGGGCAAATTGTTCCTCCAATTCAGAAAGCAATATAAGTTCACCGCCCACGGTAGCAATAATTTTATCCATTACTTGTACTTGACCAAAACTGATAAAGCACTGTACGGCAAGAAATAGAGATAGAATATATTTTAACATAAGTAAGGTTATTATCTAAAAAGATACAAAGATGAAAGGAATAGTTGGTTAATTACCTAAGAGGACACTAAAAATTTACTTTAGATAAAAAATTTCAATCTGACCTTTTCGTTTAGCAATATCAAACATATCTTCTTTTTTCTCTTCTAGCAATTTTGTTTTCCTGCTTAAAAGAAGCATTCTTTTGAGCTGTTCCTCTACATATTCTATGGGAGGAATTTCTTGTGGCTTTTTACTATCCAGTATTTTTACCCAAACTTCGAATTCACCATCCTGAATACTGAAGTCCTTTCCTTTTCTGGAAAAGGCTTCAAAATCTATGTTTCTTGGCAGATAAATGGCCAGATTTTCCCATTCGTTCCATTTACTACCGTCAAGAATATGAGACAATTCGTATTCTTCACAAATATTTTTTAACCGTGCCAGATTAACGTCGGTAGCATTTTTCCAAAGGTATTTTAAACTATCTCTTACGGAAATAATCTTTGGGACAACGATAACGTTTGCTTTTACGATGGGGTTATCTAATTGATATTGAATCTTATTTTTATCATAAAAATTAGCAAGTTCCTCTTTCGATATTTCAGTTTCCATCAACTGCTCTAATAGAACCTGTTCATAATTATTGCGAACTAAGGAAGATCTGTAATCACGCACCAGCCTATCAATGTTTAAATCTTTAGGAAGATTATTTTCAGCTTCATACAGTAAAACAGCTTCTCTAACCCAGCGTTGGGTATAGGCATTGGTAATGAGAGAGCTGTCATAAGCGGAAGTTCCCGGAGGAAACATTCCTTCTAAATCTTTAATGTATAAAGATTTATTATAAACACGAGCCAGTAGAAAGTTACCATTATTGGTTTGAATATCCTCGCTACATGAATATCCAAAAAAAACAAGACAAACCAATAAAAATTTGACTAAAGAAATCATTGTTTAATAAGGCTTTCAAAAGCTGCTTTTGAAATCTGAACAGCATATTTTTTTCTTAGACTATCAACCCATTCTTTTTCAAGAAAATCTTGATAATCTGCTATGATATAGCCTTTCGACTCATCGAGTGCTTTAGTACTAACAGGTAAAATCTTTTCAATTTTATAAAATTCCATATCGGTTGATGTTGGGTTTAGCGCAGCATTGGTTACTATGCCAGATTTCCATTGCGTACCCAATTGACTAGCTTCGATAGATTTTCCCTTCTCTACAGTAACCTCTTCAGCACTGAGTATCTGGTTATCGTCTTTATTAAAGCGAATGAGCACCTCATTCTTTTTATGTGTTTTTGCGAAATCGCGAATTTGAGCAATTTGCTCTTTTGCTGAAGCTTTCAATGTGTAGCGGGTAGTTAACGCTCTCTCGTTCCAGGTGTATTTTCCTTGAACCAACTTATAAAAGTTAG